>JAKAFM010000020.1 GCA_021817905.1 bacterium
TCGTTTTAGCCAAGTGTGATAACTAATTTTTTCGGCAATAGCATCATCCCAATATACTTTGTATCCTTTTTGTTTTAAAGCAGTGGCTCCGTAAGCTGGAATAACCGGGAGAATAACATTACCGGTATTGGTCCATTGAAATTGTCTATTCTGGGAAAGGAAAGCGTTACCCTTTTTTGTTTCCAGTGGCGGAGAAGATATTGAAATCGAGTATTTTCTTTTCATTACTTATACTATTTTACTAGTAGATAACTGTCAACCACCAAGATAGGTGTGTTTTTTAGTATTAACGTTATGAGGTTGAAAGTTGAGATTAGATGAAAAAAATCCAATGATAAAGTAGATACCGTAGTATACATGAGTTATGGGTATAGAAATGGTAGCAAGGAATGAAGTATATACATTATTTTTTTTAATAATAAAGTTAATACCGGTAGCAATGAGAATAACTAAATATATGATAAGTGGGATACTATAGATGCTTTTGTAAAAAATTGGTAGAAATAGCAAATAGCTAACAAAAAGTGATGGCAAAAAATAACCAATCAGCCGACTGTTTTCAGGATATTTTTTGGCAAAGTAACCGCGATGTAGTGCGTATCGTTTGATTTGCTGTAAATGGGGAATAATAATGCTGCGACGATGGTGATAAACCACACAAGTAGAGTGATATAAAATTTTTTTATGGAGTTTGTCGATTAGATCACGACAAAGTAAGGTATCTTCACCGGGCCAATGGTTATGTTTAAAACCACCAACTTTGTCAAAATCTGTCTTTCTGACTATAAGGTTGACACTTGGATAGTCGGTAACATATTGTGACGGTTGGATACTGTTACGATAATGACCGGCTCCCCCACTTCCTAACCACGATGACCAGACAAGTCCAGAGGCTTTTTGTGGCGATGAATCGGATTGAGGAGTCAGATTTGGTCCACCAAGAGCTGAGATTTCTGGATGTTTATTAAAAATAGTAAGGGCGTTTTGGAGCCAAAATTTATCGGGATAGGAATCATCGTCTAAAAATGCGACATATTGTCCTTTGGCAATTTTGGCGCCAATGTTTCTTTTACTGGCAGGGTTGGGTGTTTTTGAAAGTTTATCGGTAACGACAATGATTTCATAATTTTTAAATATTTGTTTTTTAAGTTGGGTAAGTGTTTCTTTAAGGTAGTCTGTTTCTATTCGAACAGGAATAATGATGGAAAATAATGGTTTCATTGGCCGGTGTTAATTCTCATCTCTAACTCTTTGTCATAAATCCACTGCCGATGATTTTTTTGATCATAGTATTTTAATATTTTAAGTCGATAAAATACTGCTAATGCATCGATTAAACATGAAGTTATGACTTTAAATCCAGTGGCGTGAGTTATACCCTTAAAATCATAAGATAATTTTATGGGAGCTTCGTAAATTCGTTTAAACCCAAGATAATTGGCAACCGTCAGTATTTCCAGGTCAAAGGCATAGGTTTTGATGATTAGTCGAGGAAGAACACGCTCAAGGACCTGTCGTTTGTAAATTTTTAGGCCAGCCTGAGTATCCTTGACATTGATGTTGAGCAGAAATTTGGCAATCAGATAGGCGCCAAAACTGATTATTCGACGGTCAAGAGGGTAGACAACCCGAGAGGCGGGATGGCGTTTTGAGGCGACAATTATATCGGCGTCGTACCATTCAAGATGTTCAATTAACATTGATATTCCATTTGGATCGATTTCCATGCCAGCGTCGATAAATCCAACATAATCACCCTTGGTTCTGGCCATTCCGTATCGAATAGCGAAGCCTTTACCGTGGTTATGTGGGTAGGTATAAAGCTTTACTTTAGATAATCTAGCTTTTTTGAGAACGTTATATGATTGGTCAGTAGACTTGCCGTCAACTATGGCGATAATTTCATAATCGTAACGAATTTGGTTGAGGGTGACAATAATGGTAGTAATATCGGCAACGATAGTTTTTTCTTGTTTATAGATCGGGATAATAATAGAAAGAAAATGAGCCTTATTTTTCATAGTAGGGCGAGTTGGTAGACGGCTAGTGTTTGGAGTGCCGTTTGCTGCCAACTAAAATGAGAGGCCCGCTTTAATTCTTGTTGGCGAAGAATATTTTGTTGTTTTTTGTCTGACCAGATGGTTTGTAGGGTGCGCTGGAGTGAGCTTTGATCATAGGGATTAAATGAGAGGCCAGAGTTATCGGCAATTTCTTCAAGACTAGTATCTTGACTATAGACAACAGGACAGCCGGATTGCATAGCTTCGAGCATTCCAAGGCCAAAACCTTCTGCAAAGGAAGGTTGGCAATAGATAGTTGCTAAATTATATAAACCTGCCAGGTCGATCGACTCAACAAATCCAAGTCGATTAATTAGCGGGCTTGACTGATTTTGGAGCCAGACAAGATCTTTGGTCCAAGGGTGTTCTATGGTTTTTTTGACGGCTGAAGCACCAACAATATAGAGTGGGTATTTTAGTTTTAGACAGGCGTTAACTAGAAGAGGTATGTTTTTGTTTACGTTGATATCGCCGGTATATAATATAAATTTTTCAGGAAGATTGAACTTTTTTTTAACTTTTTCGAGAAGTTTTAAACTTTTTATAGGTCGATAGATTGGGTCAGCTGCAAGGTAGATAGTGTAAATTTTGTCTAGTTTTATGCCAGTAACTTTATTAATGGCATATTTTGAGGTGTGTGAGTCGGTAATTATGTAATCCACCTTTTTGAGTTGATGTAGTTGTCGAAGCCATGTAATTTCCCCTTTTAGACCCACAGGGAAGTCTTTTTTAAATAATCTAGGGACTAAATCATGAACGGTAACAATAATAGGAATATGTTGACGCGATGGCAAGGTGAGAGCAAAGGGGTCAAAAAATGGATAATGGATTAAGTTGTAACTGAAAGGAGATTGAATTTGTTGGTTATTAATCAGATCAAGATGCCAGTTTTTATATAAAGGATTATTTTTTAATTCACTTAATAATGCCGTTTGCAAATGGCTCGTATAAAAACCAACACCTCTTTGGGCATTTTGGTTTAATGTTGGGCTAATATCTAAAGCTATTTTAGGTCCGATCATGGGTGACTAAATTGTTTTTGATTTATGTATTAATTCGTAATATTTGATAAAGGCGAGCGGAAACCTGAGTGATGAGTACCAAGAAAATACGAAGCCGGGAAAACCGTCTTGAAAGCCCTTGTGGCGAAAATATGTCTTTATAAACCAAGCCGGAGGTTTAATAAAAAAATAATTAATAAAGTTTAAGGTATTAGCGTTTAAATGATTATTAGCGAGATCTTCTGCAATTAAAGTGGTATAGCGATTGTTTCGGTTAAGATAACGACTAAATGAGGCGTCGGCGTAGTGAAGGAGATCGGATGTTAGATAACCAACCTTTCCTTCGACAACAGCTTGTTCATGAACTGAGTTGCAAGGCAATCTTCCTTTGCCGTTTTTATAGAGCCTAAGTGTCCGATCGGGATATTGGCCACCTTTTTTTAAGAACTTTGTCAGAAAAAAATTAGCACGATTAACCCAAAACCCATTTTCGGGAATGTCTTTTGGATCACGATTAATTAGTTGATCTATTTCTTTTTGAAGTGAGTTACTAACGATTTCGTCAGCATCAAGTTGGAGTATCCAGGTTCCTGAACAGTGATCAATGGCCATTTGTTTATTTAGGTGAAACATTGATTTATTGGTAGTTTCAAATACTTTTACATTTTTATGTTGTTTGGCAATTGTTGTTGTTTTGTCAGATGAATGTCCATCAACAAGTATTATTTCATCGGCAATAGTAGCAACTGAGTCTAGACATTGACCAATAAATTGTTCTTCATTATAAGTAGCGATGGCGATAGATAGTCTTTTTGAAGTGATCATTTAGTATATATTTTAAACTCTGGAAGGTTATTTGAAAAATTTATAACTGTTGTTGGTAGTTGGGGAACTTTTTCATCGGCGGCAATAACTAGTGAATTTTTGGGTAGGTTGTTCCAGTCAATTTTTTGGAAATGAATATTGCCAATTTGGGTTACGGTTGAAAATCCGAATTGGTCAGGTGTTGTTAGTTTGGTTTGAGATTGTGCAAGCCATGGCGAATAACGACTGTAAAATAAATAGAGAATATAAGGTTGGTCGTATTTATTGGTGACATAAATGTTTTGGTATTTATTTTTTTGCTGGTTGATAAGTGTGGTGATTTGTTCAAAATTTTGGGGCCAGGCTTCAGGATATCTTTTTAAGTAATGGATAAAATAAGCATCAACATAATAGCTTAGTGAATAGGCGTAAACCAATAATAGTATGAATAAAAGTAATATGTTTAACCTTTTTAATTGCAAGAGTTGGTAAATACCAAGGGCAATAAGAAGACAAAACGGAACTGTAAGTGCCAGAGCTCGTAGGGCCGAAGGGGCCTGAAAGGTTAGTGACGAAGCTAGAGGGGTAATAACTATCCAGGATAAAATTAAATTTCGATACGATTTTGAAAGTTTATTTTTAAATAGCTGCCAAAGTCCAAGTACTAATAAGATTACTTCAAATACATAAAATTGGCCCATTTCTGGTACTTTGGAGCGAGGAACTTCGTCTCCTGTCAAAAAGAGGAAATTTAAGTCAAAATGAGATGAGTATTTTTGAACCCAAGATAAAAGGTAGAGGGTTCGTTTATTGTGAATAAGGCGATCGACTAATGTAAGCGGGTAATGTTGGTTGAGAAGTTCATTGGAACGCCAAATTGGACCTTGATCGGCAGTAATTCCAACACCACCAAAACGGGAGGTGCCACCATTTCTTATGAAAGATATAAATACCGGAGTTATTAAAATAAAGCTGATGGCGATAACCTTGAATAAGTGTGAACGGTGATTTAAGATGTATGTTTTATAATTTATAAAATACGTTAGTGCTAAAAGTGGGGCGATTATTCGTGCAGAATGATAGATGTATAGAGATAGTGAGAAAAAAATAGAAAATAGAATGAGGTTTTTAAGTTTAGATTGATCGAGGTATTTAAAGAAAAAATAGGTGCCAATAATAATAAAACTTAGCGCAGTTGATGATTCCCAACCACCTCGCGAAAAATGAATAGACCAGGGATTAATAGCAATGACGGCAAGGGAAATAGTGGCCAATATTTCATTTTTAGTTAGTAATTCGACCAATTTATATGCAAAATATAGTGCAATTATCGAGAAAATAAGATTGGGAAGACGAACAGCTAAGGGAATTAAACCAAGTACTTTAATGAAAGGCATAGTTAAGTAAAAATAACCGCCTGGTTTATAATCTCCAAATGACTGAAAATGAAGTGGCCAAGAGGCACCGTGTTCATCTTTCCCGGTGAGCAAAAGGCTATAGGCGTTGTAGCCGATAGCTGCTTCATCGGCATTTAGAGGCGGGTATGAATCAATCTTGTAGAAACGTAGGAGGATGGCGATGACAAAAATGATAATTACTATACTTTTTTTATGGTGTAAGATAGGCATAGTAGATACTAATGTCCCCGATTGGACTAAGCGGGATAAATTTTGAATATTGAGGGTTGGTAAATAAGTTCTGACGTCGCATTTCTTCAAGCGATATGATAATAAGAGTGTTAGGTTTATGTGAAAGTGCTTGCCAATCAATTCCTTGGAAGTGAATATTGTCAATTTGGGCAACGTGACCGACATCGACCGAGTTGGAGGTTAGATTAGCTTGAGTTTGATAGTGGGATGGATCATAGTGTGAAAAATATAAGTAAAAGATGTAAGGTTGCCCATAAAAATCAGAAAAATAGACTTGAGAAGCGGGATGGTTAACTATGAAATTGACTGTTTGCTGATATCCATAGAGAAAGTCAGTAGGACTTCGTTTAACCATGTGTACATAGTAAAGATCGAGGTAATATAAAAACGAGAAAGCATAGGCGCCGAATAGTGAAACTATGGCTAGTTTGGAAATAAGATTATGATGCGCAATAATGTTGAATACGTAATTAAGGCCAACAGCAGCAAAATACATTATCGGGAGAGTCATTGGTAGGGAGCGGACAGCTTGAATTTGATCACGAGTGGCGGCTGAAGCAATAGGGGCAAGTATTAACCAAATAAAGAAAAATAGATTGGCCTTTTTGTAGACAATTGGTATCGAAAATAAACCTAAGAGAAAAAATAAATAGGTTGGGTATAACAAAACTCCGATATAAGGGGCTGAGTGACGAGGGTTTTGCCAATCACCGTCAGTAAATAAAAATTTCGGTGAAAAGTAATTAAAATAGCGGATTATAAATTCATGTGCAAAAAAAAGTGGAGGATTATGAAAAATTTGATAGTCAAAGAGAGATGACTCGCCAATTATTTGAGTAACCTGTTTTGGGTCTCGTGGATAGGAAAATAAACTTAGAACAGTTAGACGGTTACCGTTTTGATTGATAAATAGTCCGATAAGTAAAGGAATAGAAAGAAATATTAGAGGGACAATAAAGGTAGCGATAAGTTTGCTTTTAATTTTTAAAAGTTGATGATACGTAATAGTGACAAGGGAGAGGATAGTAAAAAAGGCTAGTAATTTGGCTGATTGATAAGTATATAGACTAAGGCCAAAAATGAGTGCCGATAATAAATATTTTTTTTTAACGAAAAGATATGATCCCAGTGTTAGTTCAAAGAGAAGAACATTTGTTTCCCAGGCACCTCGGGAGAAATGAATATTCCAAGGGTTAAAGGTTATTAAAATAGCGACAAGTATAGGTATTCTTGTTTTTTTTGGCAATAATTCCTTAATCAGGAAAAATGCTACAAGTGGGAGGAGCGATCCTAAAATAATTGAGGGTAAACGAGTTGATAAGGGGTTTAGTCCCATAATTGCTACAAAAGGTACATCAAGGTAAACATATACTCCTGGTTTGTAGTCGCCAAACGATTTAAAAATAATCGGTAATTTAGCGCCATATTCGTCCTTACTTGTTTTATAAATTGAATAGGCATTATAACCAAGTGAAGCCTCGTCCCAAGTTAATGGAGGATAGTTACTGTTATATATTCTTATGAAAAATCCTATGATAAGGATGGTTAATAAAATTATTTTTGTTTTCATAGTTTGACAATATCAAATGCAGGTGTTTTGTTGGGATAGTTAATAGTATCTATTTTAGTGGCAGATTTTGGATAATTTCCAGGACTAGTTATAAGCAATGAATTGGCAAGAAACGGTGTTTTGGGATTAATAATTTCCCAGTCATTTAGAAAAATAAATTTGTCGAATGCGTCTACCCAATACCAATCAGCATGATAATTCCAGATTAAATTAGGGTCATTTTGATAGGATTTAGGATTCCATGGCCAATAGTAAAGTATAAATTCATGGGGTTCGCCATATTTTTTGGTGATATAAAAATGATTATATTGAGTATAATGTTTCTTCAAATATTGAACCATAGGTTGGTAGCCATACTGCCATGATGGGGAATAGTTTGTAAAATATTGCGTAAAATAATTTTGGAAATATTGGATTGCATCTAAACTTACTAGTATTAAAAAAAGGCTTATAAATACTGTTTGGATATTTTTTGAACGCAGATATTTTATTACTAAAAATAAGCCAATGGTTGTAAAAATAAGCGGTAACGGAAGGATAGTCATAAGTCTAATTGAGGGAAAATCTCCGTAGGTTAGGGCGGCTGGAAACATGGCAAGAAAGAACCAGCTGATAAGAAATAGATGATTAGGTTTTTGGTAATTTTTGATTGTCCAGATAAGACCAAGATAAAAAAATGGTAAGGTGATAATGAAAAGTAAACCTTGGTTGGGAATATTAAACTGGTAATTACCAGTCCCTTTAAAAAAGAGCGGTATAGGATTAAGAAAATTTAAATAGTTTAACGTGACACTGGTGATTGTATAGGTGACCTTGTTGTACATTATTTTGCCAAGTATTGGATTGGCTATCTGCCCCCGTTGATTATTGATGTAGTTGATTGAGGCTGGGTTTAATAGAAAAACCCATCGACTTCTGGCTTGGGCCGAAGGATTAATTAAGTCAAATCCTTGGGGAATAAGAAACGCCAAAAATATAAGTAAGGCAATTAGGTTTGTTTTGGTAATTTTTAGTTTTTGGCGTTCGAGAATTAGGTAAATAACAAAGAAAAGTGGTATAAAGATTCGAGCGTTGTGATAAGCGTACATGGATATTCCGAGAGTTAGTGCTGATAGCGGAAGAAAATAGATATTCTTATGTTTAGATAAGAGAAAATATAATCCGGCGACCACAAACACTTGGGCAATGGTGGATTGAAAAACTGCTCGTGAAGTGAAAAAGGTCCAGGGAGTAATAAGTACTAAAAATGATGCTACTAAGGCCTGATTGGTATTTTTAAAAAGAGACTTGGTTAAAATGAAGGTTAGCGGAATAAGTAAAAATCCAGCCAGAGCGCTGGGAATACGGGTGGTAACTGGATTAAGACCAAATAATTTTACGAAAGGTATGGTTAGATATATGTTTAGCATGGTTGGGTAATCACCATATGCCCGGGTGTTAAAAATTGGCCAAGAAACTCCCCACTGATCTTTTCCGGTCAAAAGTAAGGAGTAGGCCGTATAGCCATGGCTAACTTCATCCCAATTAAGACTGGGGGGAAAATTATTTAACCATAAGAATCGTGATAAGGCTCCAAAGATAATAATGGTTATAAGGACTATTTTTTGAAGTTTAGTCATGGGTTTGAACGAAACAATTGATTATAAGCAAATTTGGCCCAAAAGGCGAACGGAGGACTGATATAATGGGGTGACATGAAACGAATTGTATGGTGTTTTTTGGTGTTAGTGCTCATATTTCCCCTATTTTACAGGCTTCTAAACCCGGGAATTCATAATATTCAGGACAGTATGCAATATTTTAGAGTATATGAAATGGGTAAATGTTTCTCTGATGGGCAGTTTCCTTGTCGCTGGGTTCCTGATTTGGGATATGGATTTGGTTATCCCCTGTTTCTCTATTATTCACCGGCTCCATACTATTTAGGGGTGTTTATTCATAGTCTTGGCTTTCAATATATTGACACAATTAAAGTATTGTTCATTTTAGGATTTATTGTTTCTGCGTTAGCCATGTATGAATTATGTAGATACCTGTTTAAGAATGAATTGGCTGCGGTGACAGCAGCAGTTTTATATTCATATGCGCCGGTACGGGCAGTTCAGGTATATGTTCGAGGATCTATGGGAGAATTTTTATCGTTTATTTTTTTTCCGTGGCTGTTTTTATTCAGTTATAAAATAATTAAGGATCATGATAGATGGAGTATTATTTGGCTTGGTTTGTCTGCCGCTGGGTTGCTCTTGACACATAATTTAATGTCTTTGGCATTTTTTCCGATTTTAGGTTTATGGAGTTTGTTTTGGATGTATGAATCTCGAAATGTGATGGCAATTAAAAAGTTATTGGTGGGGGTGTTTATAGGAATTGGTTTGTCAGCTTTTTTTGTGATTCCATTGGTTTTTGAACGTCAGTATGTTCATTTGGAAACACTGGTGGGTGGATATTTTGACTATCGTCAACATTTTGTCGATCTTTTTCAACTTTT
Source organism: bacterium (assembly GCA_021817905.1). Classification (GTDB taxonomy): domain Bacteria; phylum Patescibacteriota; class Microgenomatia; order UBA12405; family UBA12405; genus JAMCSD01. The sequence goes on from JAKAFM010000020.1 coordinate 9,573, forward strand.
TATATCTAACCACTGGGGATACGGGTCTTCTCAATTGGGACCTGGTGATGACTTGTCACTATCTGTTGGTCAAATACATTGGTTTTTATGGGTGGTGGCTCTAATTTTGGCATTTATTAATCGAAAAAAGAGAAAGCAAATTTCTTTGATGATTTTCGTTATGAGCGGAGTGGAACTATTGACTTTGTTTTTAATGCATGAAAAATCATCATTTATATGGAAACTAGTACCAGGAATGTCAATATTTCAGTTTCCTTGGAGGTTTTTGGTGACAAGTAATTTTTTATTGTCTTTTTTGGCTGTTTCTGGAATTACATTAATGGGTAAAAAGACCCAATTGATGGTTATTATTATCACTTTGGTTGGATTATATATTTTGCATGGCTCATTTTTTCGACCGCAAAAGTGGATGACTATTACTGATAATGATTTATTGCATGGTGAGGATTTTATTAAACAACAAACCTCAAGTATTTTTGATTATTTGCCTATGAGCTCGATTTTGCCGCCAAATTATCCTGCTAAAAAAATTCCAGAAATAATGTCTGGCAAGGCACAGGTTGTTTCATATTTTAAAGGAAGTGATTGGCAATCTGGGAAAATTAGTGTTATTTCGAATAGTGTTAATGTGCGTGTTCCTATTTTTGA
>JAKAFM010000006.1 GCA_021817905.1 bacterium
TTTGCCATCATATAAACCTTCTTCTGGTTTTTGAGTTATCGCTTGATTAAATTGACTAACATCCTGATTAAGATTCCTGACTTGGTTGTCATAATTATGGGCAGATAAGTTGTATTCTTGAGCCCGCGCGTTGAGGGAGTCACCTTCTGTCTTAAGGGCTTTTTGTTCGGCAATGAGGCTGGCATAAACATCAGGAGTGGCTCCGCCAGATTGGTTAACCTGGTTAACACGATTATTAAAATTAGCCAGTTTTTGTTCAAAGGCGGCAACGTCGGCCTTATAAGCGTCAATCTGTTGAACTAGGGTAGTACTTTTTTTATCTAGCTGGTTTTGAAGTTGATTAATTTGGGCATTAAGAGCAGAGCGTTGGTCGTAAACAAAATTAATGGTTAATTTGGCGCTAGATGTGGCAATAAAAAGTGGTTTGCCATAATCGTTACTCCAGATGGCAATAGCATCGCTGATATCGGCAGTTACTTTTTTATTGTCTAGTCCAAACTTTGGATCAATTGTCCCGAGTTTATAGGCAATGGGAGTGTCACATGAACTAAGTGAAAAATGTTTTATTAATGTGGAACGCAAGGAAGGATTAATAACAACTATACCTCCCAAAAAAAGTATTATTACGGTTAACAGTGTTGAGAATTTCATTTTGATACCCTTTTTAAGGATATCAGGAAATTAAAAATAAGATAATTTATCTTTTGATACTAATTTAGTTTTTGAAAAAGGTAGTATGGTTCTGATTCATAAAGCACCAGATAGTGGGGGTTATTTTTGAGTGAGGCAATTAATTGCGTTTCATAAGGTTTAGGGCTGGTATCGGTTAACAATCGGCTGCGACTAATCATGGCAATATAATCAACCTGGCTGGCGCCATCGGGAAGATTGTAGGAAAGTGGGTGATCAATAACATGTGGCCTGACCTCGGCTGAGGCGGCAACTGTGGCTTGTTTGGGTATTTTTTCGAGGGCTTTTTCAAAATCACGTTCCTGACTATCAATCTGGTACATGTTTTGCCAAGGAATAGTAGAAGTCGGAAGCGGAGAGTAGAGGTAATTTTGACGAATAGCGCAAAAAAGTAAGGCAATTACGGCAATGATTCGGATTGTATGGTGATGACGAAGGTAATAGAGAGCCATGATAAGGGATATGGTTAACATAATAATCGTCAAAGACTGGTAATGATAAATAAGACTTCTCATCTCCGGATGCTCGCTGGTAAGGTTGATAAAAATATCTGGAAAAGCTGGTAAAAGCCAAGGTATGGCTAAAATTGGTAAGAAGCCATAAGGCACTAACAGATCACGATAATAAGCAATGGCATCTGCATTTGTCAGACTGTTCCAAACTCGGGTGATAAGACCGGGAGAGAAATTATACCAACTAAGCGCCCAATGCTGTTGACCATTGGCAAATAAGGGCATGACGACTTTGATGGCAATTAGAGAAAACGAAACACCAATCAGGAATAGAGCAATGCCGATTTTGTGCTCTTTGTATTTAAAAAAGGCTATAAGTCCAAGCATAGCGACAAATGCCCCGACATTTTCTTTGGTAAGTAAACTTAGTCCAATCATTATCCACATGCCTAGCCATTTTTTTTCTAAGAGAAAATAAATGGCAAAAAAAAGTAGTGGAATTGCCAAAACAACTGGATGAAAATCGTAAACATTAGCCCAGAGGGTGTTGGGACTAAGGAGAAAAACTGTAGCTATTAAAATGCCAAAAAAATTATTTTTAAGGATTTTTTTGGTGATTAAATATATAGGAATAACACTAACACCAATAGCGAAGGCTTGTACCATTAATAACACATTGGGGCTGGTGTAAAGTTTATAAAGCGGCACCAGCAGTACCAAAATAATGTCGGTATGGATAGTAAATCGGGAAATTAGACCGTTGGCTCCGGTTAGAGAAAAAAAATGACCTTGGGAGGTTTGCCATACTGTATCGGCCATATTGGCCAAGTCAAATCCGGAATTGAATGCCATTGATCGCCGGATACAAAGATAGGACATAAAGATGGTGTAGGCAAGCACCATTGATCCTAAAAGAAGAGGTATATTGTATTTACGGAGTAGTTGTAACAAATATGATGAGAAATTAATTCATATAATTTTACCAGTAGATAGTATATTTTAATACTGAAAGTTTGCTTATAATTAGTAGGGGTATACTTAATTATATGAAAAATAAAGGTTACGTCATGGGGTTATTGATGGGAATTACAAGTATTGCAGGAATATTGCTTACAAATATTATTATTCCCCAATGGCCAGATAGTAAAGGGTTAATGCTCCTGACAGTGGCTTTTTTTCTATTATTTTTTATGTGGGCAGGTTTTTGGGAATTCCAACAGCACGGGAAATTAAAACAATCGATTCTCTCGGGTACTTATTGTGCAATTATCGGCTTAACTTTAATGATGATTGGTTATTTTGTTATCGATAACGTTTTTCTTGATATCGTTAAGCAACAACCGGATAAAATTTGGGGATTAGCACACAGTAATCTAGGCACGATGCGGGCTTATGTTAACGACGGATTGATACGAGGTACTTTTTTTATTCTTCCTTTGGGGGCAATTATGGGAACCTTTATGGGATGGTTAGGGGCGATGTTGGCTTTATTCTTAAAAAGAATTAAAGGATTTAAGAGTACACGATTTTATTGGACGGTAACCAAGCGGTGGGTAACCATGATGGTAGTGGTTACATTGGCTGCAAGTTTTGTATATGGAGGCATACAGCAAGTGTTGCGACAATCAGTCAATGACCCTCAAATTCAGGCAGCACGCGATATGGCAGTCGATTTGGGAAACGGTGCAGACATGGCTACGGTTATTCCGCCAAATACTGTAGATATTACCAAAAGTCTGGCAGCACATGTATCGATTTATAATGATCAAGGGAAATTGGTTGCCTCTTCGGCTGTTTTGGATGGAGTGGCACCTGAGGTTCCCAGCGGAGTACTTGATTATACGAGGCAAAATGGTGAGGACCGAGTTACCTGGCAGCCAAAAACCGGTGTTCGACAAGCGCTGGTAGTTGAGCGGATTAGCGGGCCAAAGCAAACAGGCTTTGTGGCAGTAGGAAGATCAATGTCGGAACAGGAAAAAAGGATTGATGACTTAGGAAAGAAAATGTTGTTGGGTTGGTTATTGTCACTAATGGTTACGCTAGCAACAAGTGTTGTTTTAGGGATTGCTGATCAGCTATAATGGTTTTCTGGTGGGACGAGGGGTAAGCGTTGGTGTGGGGCTAATAACGCTATCAGGAGCGGTAATATATTGTTGTATTTCCTGCCAGTTACCAATACCGACTCGAGGAATGAGAATAAATTGGCCGTCTGTAGAAGTGCTATCTTTTAAAACATTAGTATCAGTCAGGGCAGTTTGAGTAATCGTAAATTGATTATAAAGATTGGCTTTAGTAATTAATTTTTCCATGGTAGCCAGGTCAATATCTGTTTGAATATGTTTTGAAAGAGTTTGAATAGTGGGGATAATTTTGGGGATAAACCCGATTGTCATAATCTTCTTTTTGACCGCTTCAACAACGATTCGTTGACGAGCAGCGCGGTTAAAATCGCCTCCATCAAGTAAGCCATGTCGGGAACGGGCATATTTAAGTGCAGTAACCCCATCCATTTGTTGTAAACCGGGGTCAAAATGAAGGTGTTCGTAACGACAAGTAAATTGTTGCTCCAATTTGTCACCAGACATGGTAGCGGTTAGGGCGGCGACCTCGGCATCTGATTTACCACAAGTATCCTTAGTTTTTTCCTCAATAGGATAAAAAGGATCGTCAAGTGTTTTGGCGACGGGGACGGAAATATCACCTAAATCATCAATGACTTTCTGAAATCCAGAAAAATCAATAGCGACAAAATAATCAACCGGTTGCCCAACTATTTGGGCAACAACATCTTTGGCCATTTGGCCGCCGCCAGCGGGGCCGGTATATTGTACTGGTTTATTGGGATACGTTTTGTCGTCACTGCCATCAGCGTAAGCAGCGTTTATCTTAGACATTAAAGTAGTACCATTACCTATTGGAAGTGGAACCCATAAATCACGGGGAATAGAAATGAGATTGATGAGTTGCTTTTTGGGATTGATACTCACAAGCATCATGGAGTCGGTTAATAAACCACCATCGTGCATTTGCTTAGTATTGCCATAGTAACCGCCATATCCTAACATTAGGATTGAAAATGGTTGATTAGGATCAGGTGTCGGGGTGGGTGTTATATTAGGGAGTGGAGTAGGAAGTCGGGGAATGACACTAATTGATTGCCAGGTTTTTAGACCAAAATAACCAATACCGGCAAGAGATACTAAAAGCAAACTGATTATGAAAGCCAACCACCTATACTTTATGGGCATGGTTATGATTATAACTCATGGCACGATTAATCAAGAAATTGCCCACAAGATATAAAACAATAAAACTAATTATTTCAAAAGCATACGTCCAAGGGTTGGTAATGTGATCAATAAATATTAATTCCAGATTGTTAAAGGTTTTGTGAGCGATGGTGACCCAAAAACAATAACTAAATAGTCTCCCCAAAAAAAATGAGAGACCGATAAGTTTTAGGTTGGTATTAATAAGTCCGACAGCAATAAAAAATTGGTTTGAGGGGATGGGTGAAAAAGCATAAAAAAGCATGAGTAAAGGTAGAGCAATAATCCGTTTAGTTTCAATAAAATTACCTAACGCTATAAATTTTAATTGTTGGGCAATCGGCAAGTGCGGCTTTATAAAGCGCTTTGAAAAATAGGCTAGACTGACTCTTCCCAAAGTGGCGGCAGTGGCACCAATAATGACGGTTGGGATAAGCGGAAGGTCATCTTTTATATAAAAAAAGGCTAACACCATCCATGTCGGTGGCATAAACAAAGGGAAAAGATTGAGACCGTAGACAACTAACCAAAGTAATCCCAAACCAGCCAAAAGGGTAATCATGGGTTAGATTTTTTTTTCCAGATTAATCTATTGTAAACAATCCAGTTAAGCGGAACCGTTAACCCAAAGATGGCGATAACCTGAAAAATAAAAAGATGGTCTCCAAAAATACTGGTAAGAATACCAATAACAACCGAGGGAATGACAATACCGGTGATAATCGAGGAGAGGTTGAAGGCAAAAAACTTAGAAATAAGTTGAGACAGATTGGTAATTTTCTCTTTGGAAAAAGTCCAGATATTATTAAAGACAAAATTGGAAAGTATGGCAATTTCTGAACCTATAGCGTTGGCAACTCCATTAAGAATACTGAGGTTTGAAGTCGGTGTAATTAACAAATTTTTAAATATTTTGGCGCCGACAATGTTGATGACAAAGCCAACACCACCGACAATGCCAAACTTAAGGAATTTTTGAGTAAATTCATCGTACCAACGAAGTTTAAGGGCAACGAGTAAAATTTCCTTGGCTGTTTGTGGCTCAATCTTGGATTCCCCTTGGGTACGGATTTGAAATATAAGGGGAATTTCTTTGTATTTGGCACCCAGTTTAAGGGTTTCAAAAAGCAGTTGGAGTTTATAGCCAAAACTTCGAGAATAAAGGTGTTTAAAATCGGTAAGTGGAAATTGATCAACAAAGCCTTTGACGCGGGTTAATTTAAGACCAGTGGTCGGATCAGTTACTCTCCAAAAATTCTTAAATGGAAAAAACATAATAAAGCGGGCGGTAAAACCTCCAACCTCACTAAAGAAGACACGTTTAAAGCCCCAACCTTTGGGGTTGGATCCACCTTTTATTTTGCGAGAACCAATAATATAGTCGTAACCTTTTTCGGCTTCTGAAAGCATTACGGGAATGGTTTCTGGAGGATGTTGAAGGTCGCTATCGAATTCAAAAATAAAATCGGCACCTAATTTATCAATGGCGTATTTAAAGCCCTTGAAATAGGCAGCTCCGATACCATCTTTACTCGTTTCGGTTAGTAAATAAACATCTTTATATTTTTTAGCAGCAACTTTGACTACTTGGCTGGTACCATCCGGAGAATTGCCGTCGACTACTAAAATTTTGAGTTGCCAATTTTTGATGGGAGGAAAGGTTTTGGTGGCTAAGTACTCGATCGTCCGGCCGATATTTTTGGCCTCGTTGTAGGTAGGAATAACTACAACTGCTGTTTGAATAGTATTTTTCATAGCATATTATGCCACAAACTTATCAATCGGCTATAATCAGTGATGAATCCAATTGAAACTACCTGGAACCTTGAAGCGCTTAAACCTAATAATTTTGAGGATGAGTTGCGGTTGATTAAAATCTCTGCTGATAATTTGGCCAAAAAATGGAAAAAGAATAAAAGTTATTTAAAAGACAACAACATTTTACTAGAAGCTTTGGAGGAGTTTGAAGAGTACGGAAGCGTATGGGGAGGTGGCGGAAAATTGGCTTATTATTGTTGGCTAAAACTTAGTCTTGATCAGACAAGCCCGGAAAATAGAGCACAAAATAATCTAGTGGAGCAGGTATTAATTGAAAATGCTAATAAACTGCGTTTTTTTGATCACCAACTGATGAAGTTACCTTTAAAACAGCAACGTGTTTTTTTGGAAAGTAAAAACTTGAGTCACTATCACTATTATCTGCAAAAATTATTTTCATTGGCTAAATATGAATTATCAGAAAAAGAAGAAAATATACTGGCATTAAAAGATAAAACTGCCCGTGATAACTGGGAAACATTGACGGCAAGTTTGTTGTCTAAGGAAAAGGTTGGGGGTAAAACTTTTGAGGAATTGTTGACGGCTCTTAAGGATCAAGATAAAGTAAAGCGAGATGCGGCGGCGGTTGATTTCAATGGAGTGCTGGAAAAGTATAGTGATGTGGCAGAAATGGAGCTAAATTCAATTTTGGCTGATAAAAAAGTTGACGATACTTTACGTAAAATATCGCGACCTGATACCATACGACACCTAAGTGATGATATTGAAACTGAAGTGGTCGATCGGATGTTGGATAGTGTGACGGCACGAAATACGATTGCCCATGAATACTATCGACTAAAAGCTGATTTGTTGGGATTGCCAAAACTTGCTTATCACGAACGGAGTGTTACTTATGGATCAATTGACAGAGAATACTCGTTTAAAGATGGAGTTGCTGTGGTAGCTTCGACGTTTTCAAAACTTGATTCACATTTTTGGGAGATTACTTCACATTTTATTGAACACGGACAGATCGATGTCTATCCTAAGGTAGGTAAACACGGAGGAGCATTTTGTGCACATTTGAATATTAGCCTACCAACATTTATCCTGCTAAATTGGACAAATAGTTTTCGCGATGTAACGACGTTGGCCCACGAACTAGGCCATGGGATTAATAACGAAATAATGCGACAAAAACAGAGCAGTATTTATTGGCGGTCGCCAATGTCGACTGCTGAAGTGGCTAGTACTTTTTTTGAGGATTTTACCGTCGATACTTTAGCCGAGGAGGTGGATGATGAAACTAAATTGTCAATCATGATGGCCAGACTTGATGATAGTGTGGCTACCATATGGCGCCAAGTGGCCTGCTATCGTTTTGAGCAAAGTCTTCATAGTAAAATAGCATCCGAAGGATATTTATCTAAAGATCGGATTGGAAAACTGTTTCAAGCGTCGATGAGTAGCTATATGGGGGAAGCCGTTGAACAATCACCAGGGTCAGAAAATTGGTGGATTTATTGGAGCCATATTCGTAATTATTTTTATGTTTATTCCTATTCCAGCGGATTACTAATTTCCAAAGCGATGCAGAATGCGGTACGGAAAGATCATGGTTTTATTGAAAAAGTGAACTATTTTTTGGGGGCAGGAGCATCGGAATCTCCAAAAACACTATTTAAAACAATGGGGATTGACATCACCAGTGAGGATTTTTGGGACCAGGGAATGGATGAGGTGGCGGCAATGATAACAGAAGCTAAAAAATTGGCTTATAAATTAGGTAAAATCAAAAAGGCGATATAATTTGAATACTTATGCAATTTGATGTGATAACGCTTTTTCCGTCAATGTTTGAGTCCCCTTTTGCGGAAAGCATGATAAAACGGGCAATAGGAAAAGGGCTTATTAAACTTAACCTTCACGATCTACGGCAATGGGCGGTTGATGAATACGGGGCGGTTGACGACAGGCCGTTTGGAGGTTCAGTGGGAATGTTGTTGCGACCGGAACCGGTTTACGAGGCGTTACAAGCGATCCATGGGGAAGTCGATTTGTCACCTCAAAAAAAACGAGTTGTAAATTCTAAAAAGCGAATTGTCTTGATGACGGCCGGAGGGACGGTTTTTGATCAGGCTAAGGCTGAGGAATTAAGTAATCTTGAACAAATAACCATTATTAGTGGCCACTACGAGGGCTATGATCAACGGATCCATGATTATATGGTAGACGAAGAACTGTCGATTGGTAAATATGTTTTGACGGGGGGTGAATTGCCAGCGATGGTGGTAATTGATGCAGTGTCGAGGTTATTGCCGGGAGTGCTAGGAAAAGATGCCTCGAGTAAAACTGAAAGTTATAGCGAAGTGGAAATAGAAGGTCAAAAAAAAAGATTAATTGAGGAACCTCAATATACCCGCCCCAGGGATTTTAAGGGATTGGTGGTGCCTGAAGTCTTGTACAGTGGAGATCCAAAGAAAATTGAGGCATGGAAGGTGATTAATCGAAAGTCATAAGTCAAATGTCTACAATCTAAAGTAAAGTGCCGGTTATGAGTAGAGCGGCAAAAAGCGCCACAAGAAGATATTCAACAACTAGGGAAAATTGAAGATCTCCTTTTTGATAGTGATGGTATAGGCTCCAGAGGAAGTAGAAGACTGCGGTTCCATAAATTACCCGGCGCTGATAGTGAGGATCGTAAGAAAAATAGAAAAAAACTAATAAAGCGATGAGTAATCCAAAAAAAAGAAGCAAGAAACTCAACAAGTGTCGTTTTATTTCAGTAATCATTAAAAAAGAGTCCCCTGGCGGGTAAACAATAATAAAATGAAAATTATAAGCAAAAAAGAAATATGACCAAGAGAGGATCCGGCGATTCGGAATGTCTTTCGCCGCATAGTGATGACGGCATCAACAATAAGGACAATTAAGATGACAGCAAACATTATGCCACTGACGACTTTGGAAACAGTTAAGGGGTTAATAATCGTCTGAGTAGAGGCCAACACTTGTGGTATCGGAACTTCGGCAACGGCGCCAGGTGGATAGGAGGCGTCACTTACGGCCGGATTAAGCGGGGTGCCAAAGTGCTGAACAACCAGGGTAGTTTCGGTTCCATTTAAAACTCCGTTAACTACACCTATACCGATTTCCTGGTATTTTGGGTTGATAATATTGGCCCGATGAGTCGGAGAATTCATCCAGGCTCTCATAACTGAATCGGTGTCATAAAAGTCTTTAGCTAAATTTTCACCGGCAATTGAATATTGGTAATTGACCGCCTTAAAAAAGTCCCACGGAGTTTTGCCTTGGGGGGAATTATGAGCCCAATAATTATTGGCAAACATATCGTTGGCCTTGGCGGTGGCTGACTTTGATAATAAGGGACTATATTTAAGCGGGGTTAAACCGGCTTTAATTCTCTCGGCATTGGTTAACTCATAAACTTTTGACCAGGTTATCTCGGAAGAATATCCTAAAATGCCCGGCTTTATTATTGAAAGTGATTTTAAAACAGACTGATTTAGTAAATACAGAGCAATGAGAATAGCGATAAAGCCTGGCTGGATAAGTAAAGCGCGGTGGTTATTTTTTTCGTGGGGTAAAAACAAAAGATGAAGGCGATGCAATATTTTCACAGAAAAGTATAACCTAAATCAGAGTTAATGTTTTAGTTTAGTAATGATGAGAGGTACACAGAGTAACAATCCGCCAAATCCAATTAATATAAACGGGAGTGCCCCGGCCAAAGAAGATTTTGATTTGGAAGCTGTTGGGGTCAATACTGGAGTTATTTGATCAGTGGCCGATACTCCCTGAACCAGACCATTGTCACCAGTGGTAACTGAAGGTTCGAAGGTGGGTGACGGGACATCAGTGGGAGTGATGTTAGGATCGTCGGTGGGAGTGGGAATGGGAGTGTTAATAATAGGAGTTGGGGTGGGAGTGGGATTGGGAGCTTGAATGTTTACTGTATAGTCGGAAGTATTGCTGCAATCGTTACCAGTAGTAATATCGCGACATTTAAAATGAAGGGAAGCTGAACCGGTTGGTTCGTCAGATTTAACTCTAAATACTCCGGAGTTATTGATGGTATTATTTTGAGTATTGTAGGTAGTGTAGCTTGACCAGTCGCTGGTATAATTTTCCCAATTAGACCCCTCCTGATTTTCAAAACCATAATTATCGTTAACGCCTCCATAAGCTTTGACAGCGTAATTATCGCCATTAACAGCAGAGGTAATTGAGAATGTGTAACTATAGTTTTGACTAATTTTAAAAGTACTTGCGGAAAGATTGATGGAAATATGGGCAAGCGGAACTGAGGTGGCGGATGGTTGAGTGGTTGGAGTAGGTGTTAGGGTGGGAATTGGAGTTAAGGTTGGAGTTGGAAAAACACCAGACATATAGCAAAGGTCAACATTATCACTGGCCTGCCAAGTACTGCTATTTGGTGGTAGATAGCCACAAAACATGTTGGTCATATCTATTCCCGAGCAACTTCCAATACAATAACTAGTGTCTTCAATTGTAGTACTCGTGTCTTTTTTTAGGTAAACCGTATCGCCTTTGCTGTTAAGGTAATTTTGAAAATGAAAAATTGCTTTGGCACTTGGACCTAGCGACCCGTAAAGATTCATTTGATTGGTGGCGGTTGAGTCTACCAAAAGATAATTGGTTAAATCGATCGTGCTGGTGCCAGTATTTATTACTTCAACATAACTCTGATTTACTGGAATGTTTAAAATAGTGCTTCCGGTAGAATTATTTGGCCAAAAACGGTTGAGATGTATATCTTCTGCAAAAACTTGGCGAGGCAATAATAGGGCTACTAAAAAGAAAAGAAAAAACATTATAAATTTGCTTCCAGTGCTTGTAAGCGGGCAATAATTTTTTCTTTTGACAAAAAAGCCAAAGACTCGATAATCGGAGGGGTAAAACGTGAGCCGGTGATAGCCACCCGCAAGACCATAAAAAAATCGCCTGTTTTCCAGTTATTATTTTTTATACTATCCAAACATTGGGATTGCAGTTTGGCAGTATCTTTGGGGTCTGAAATTTGTTTCATTATGGTAACCATTGCTTGAACCATGGCCTTTGCAATTGGTGGAGTGATTTTATCAGATAGAAATAATTTTGGATCAGCCTGAATATCAGTAAAAAGGAAGGCAATCATTTGGGCGGTTGATTTGAGGGTTGAGGAGCGTTCCTTGATTAACGGACAAAGCGCTTTAAGTGTTTGAGTATCTGCTTGAGGAATAAAAGGTTGGAGACGACTAATATATTCATTGTCACTTAATTGACGAAGATAGAGTCCGTTTAAATAGTCGAGCTTGGCACGATCAAAAATTGGCTGTTTTTTGTGGACATGTTCAAGACTAAATATTTTGACAAATTCCTCAAGACTAAAAATTTCTTGGTTAGTGCCCGGATTCCAACCAAGGAGCATTAAAAAATTTAGTAAGGCTTCGGGAAGGTAACCATCATCCAAAAAACTGCGGGCCGAGACAGTCCCCTTCCGTTTGCTCATTTTACCTTGCCCACTTGGATCAAGAAACACCGGTAAATGGGCAAATACGGGTAGTTCCCAACCAAAATAGCGATAGATGAGAATTGCCTTAGGAGTTGATGATATCCATTCATCCCCTCTCAAAATATGAGTAATATTCATTAGATGATCATCAACGGCAGCAGCAAAATGGTAGGTAGGAATACCGTCAGATTTTATCAAGACCTGATCGTCGATTTCAGTTGTATTTATTTTTATAGTGCCACGGATGGCATCAGTAAAGATAATATCTTCGTTATCTGGGACTTTTAGTCGTATCACATAGGGAACGTTGTTATCTAAATTAGTTTGAATTTCCTGAGGGTTAAGATGAAGGCAGTGACGATCGTATTTTGGGAGTTGCTTTTGAGCTTTTTGATCCTGATGCATTTTAGCTAAGCGGTCAGGAGTGCAGAAACAGTAATAGACTTTTTCTTTAGCCAACAGTTCTTGAATGTGGCGTTGGTAGATAGGAAGTCGGTCTGTTTGGATATAGGGCTGATAAGGACCACCAATATCGGGACCTTCGTCCCACGATAACCCATAATCTTTAATAACTTGCAAAATTGCCTCAGTAGCACCGGGAACAAGCCGTTTTTGATCGGTATCTTCAATTCGGATAATAAACTGACCATTTTGTTGGCGGGCCAAAGCATAATTATAGAGGAGGGTGCGGATGTGGCCGATATGGTATTCACCAGTAGGACTGGGAGCCATGCGAGTTCTGACTGTCATTTTGTTATTTTACCATTACAATCATGTAGAATAATCTAATGACGACCCTGACTGAGGCTGCTTATTATGCTCGAAATATCATTAAATATGGAGGGGTAGGACTGATCGTGTTGATAGTTGGGCAATGGGGCATATCATCAGCGATAAGAGCTTATAACTTGGCTCACCCGCCATATTATCCGCCAACAATGACTTATGGTAAATTACCACCGATTGTTTTTCCAGAAAAAACAAATCCGCCAGTTACCTTTAGTTTGCAATTACCTAATGATGGGTTTCCCAAGATGAGTGATCAGGCAAAAGTATACTTAGTTTATCAACCGGTTGATAGTTTATTGGCGTTGGAAGATGGGACAAAAACAGCTAAATCTTTGGGTTTTGATGGCCAACCGACGGAGACAAAAACTGGCGTTTATCAGTGGACTAATGGAGTAACCAACCAAACATTAACTATTAATGTCTTGGATGGTAGTTTTCATATCAAGTATCCCTATGAGAATGACCAACTTTTGCAAAATCCTGATGTTATGCCAACCAATAGTGCGGCTATAGCAATGGCTCAATCATTTTTACAACAGGCAAATAAACTGGCTCCGGATCTGAAGGACGGTGAGGCAAAGGTTAGTTATTACAAAATAAGTTATACCGGACTTAAACCAGCAGCATCATTGTCGGAATCTAATATTATAAAAGTGGATATTTTTCGAAAGGCAACTGATGATGGAATAAAAATTCTTCCATCAGATCCGACATCGGCGTCAGTTTCATTTTTGATTAGCGGTTCGACCGTTGAAAGTAAAAAAATTGTTGAAGTAAATTATAGTTATGCTCCAATTGACCGTCAATCTTTTTCGACGTATCCTATCAAAACACCACAACAGGCCTGGAGCGAGGTTCAGAGTGGAAACTATTGGACAGCGGAAGCAGCAACTGGAACGAGTACGGTCATTAGAAAAATATATATTGCTTATTTTGAGCCGGCAACGTTGACTAATTACATGCAACCGATATATGTGTTTGAGGGGGATGGCAATTTTGTTGGTTATGTGCCTGCAGTTAATTCATCGGAGCTATTACAAAAATAGATTACCAAAAGACATTAGCTTTTAGCCAGGTAATCAGTTGTAAGGTATCGCCAAAACGATCTGAACTATTAGCAACAACACTAATAACTTCATGGCCCTTGATTTCGAGCAGACCAACAAAACAACCGTTGGCTTCAGGAGTCCAGCCAGTTTTTAGACCTTTTACTTCGGGAGCGACATCTAATAATTCATTGGTTGACACTAATGAATGATGAATAGTGCCATCTAGATTAGTCACTTCCGTTTTTTTTATTTGAACCAGTTGTCTAACAATAGGATTTTTAATAGCTAATCTTCCCAGCTGGGAAAGATCGTAGACTGAAGTGTAATGGAGCGGATCATGGATACCGTCGACGTTCATAAAGTGGGTATTATTTAAATGATATTTGTTCATTACTATATTCATTTGATCAACAAAACCACTTTCACCTTGCGGATAGTGTTGGGCTAAGGCGTGGGCGGAGTCATTGGCAGAAAAAATTAAAAGTGCGGAAACAAGCGAACGGACAGTGATCTTTTCGCCGGGTTGTAAATGCATTATTTGACCGACAGTTGTAGGATTAGTAACCGTGACAACCTCGTCGAGTGGATAAACATTGAGAGCGGTTAATACGGTAGCCAATTTAGTGGTTGAGGCCGGGTAAATTCGACTATTTTCGTTTTTAGCAATAAGGATGGTATTCGAGGCAGTGTCGATAGCAATAAATGAAGTAGCAAAAAGTTTAGGGATGGGGGCAGCAATCACTTTAGGAGAGGATGGATATTGATAATCGGCTAATTTTTTTAGCGATGCGGAAACAGGTGTGGCCGAAGCACTGGGAACAAGTAGCCACGGATACGTTGAGGGAAGAATGGCCACAAAAAGAATAATAGTGACAAAAAGCATGACAATATTAGTTTTAGGAATGTGAAATTTGGGCATAATTACCAATACATGGTTTGACAAGATTTAAATAATCTACTGTTTTCATAATAACAGATGCGGTTCTTAATCCGGCATTAAACGCAATACTTTCATTGACAAGTAGACCCTGATCGACATAGACCTGAACCTTAAAAAGGTTACCAAAAGGGGGAACAGCGCCCGGCAGGGCACCGGTAATGCTTTCAACCTGTTCGTAAGGGACAAGTTTTAAATCTTTAAAATGGTAAGTTTTTTTAAAAAGAGAACTGTCAATTTTTTTATCACCCGATAACACTAATAGAATTGGTTGTTTATCGGCCATAAAGAGCATAGCTTTGGCTCCCTGTGAGGGTAATGTTCCCCTGACTCCGGCGGCATCTTGTGAGGTTAAGGTCGGCGGGTGCTGAATAAGTTGATAACTGATATGATTATCATCCAAAAAAGTAATTAGACGATGATGAAGGTCGGACATACTAAGGGGACGAATCCTTATCGTCTTCAGGAATAACCATAATACCGCAATCCTTTAGTTGTTGAGGGTAAAGATCACTTGGGGCATTCATCATAACATCAACTCCGTTAGAATTTAACGGAAAGGCATAAACATCACGAATGTTTGGTTCATCTATCAAAATCATGAGCAACCGGTCGACGCCGATGGCCCAACCTCCGTGGGGAGGGGCACCATATTGGAAAGCTGTATACATTCCACCAAAACGTTTAAGAACTTCTTCTCGTGTGTAGCCGATAGTCTCAAACGCTTTTACCAAAGTTTCGGGTTCATGGTTACGGATTGATCCCGATAAAAGCTCGTAACCGTTACAGGCTAAATCATATTGGTGGCTTTTAATTTCCAACGGGTCGGCAATATCAAAGGCTTTTATCCCTCCTTGAGGCATGGAAAAAGGATTGTGACCAAAATCAAGCTTGCCATCATCATTGATTTCGTAGAACGGAAAGTCAGTTACCCAAGTAAACGCTAAAATATTATTGTCAGTAAGACGTAGTAATTCCGCCAGTTTAAGACGGACTGCACCCAAAACCTTGTTGACTTCGGTTATCTTCCCGGCAGCAACTAATATCAGATCGCCGACCTTGGCATGAACTGCCTTAATAAGGTGCTGCTGAGTATCATCAGGGATATATTTAATAATGTTGCTACCCTCAAGTCCATGATCAGTAACGGCCAAATTAATAAGTCCCTTGGCTCCCTTTTCTTTGGCAAACTTTTCTAGTTTTTCAAATTCTGAACGTGACCAACTCCCGCACTTAGGAGCAACAATTGCTTTAACGACAGAAGCAGTATTAAAGATACTAAATTCAGTCTTGTTTTTAACCACTTCAGTTATGTCAGATAATAGTAATTCAAAACGAGTGTCAGGTTTGTCGGAACCGTATTTATCAAGTGCTTCAGTGTAGGTAATACGGGGAAATGGAAATTGTTTTATTTTTTTCTGAGGTGCAATTACCTGATAGGTATCCTTAATCAAATTTTCACATACACTAAAAATCTCATCAACTGTGGGAAAGCTAATTTCAATGTCGATTTGATAGAATGCGCCAGCGTGACGATCGGCCCTGGGATCTTCATCCCGAAGACAAGGAGCAATCTGGAAGTAACGGTCAACTCCACCAACCATTAGCAATTGCTTAAATTGTTGGGGTGCCTGAGGAAGAACAAAAAATTTTCCCTTATGTATACGTGACGGAACGATGAAATCGCGAGCTCCTTCAGGTGAAGATACGGTTAAAAGTGGGGTCATAACTTCAGTAAAACCGGCTTTGTTCATCCAGTTACGAACCGACAACAAATAGGCGTCCTTTTGTTTTAAAATGGTAGCCAATCGACTACGACGTAAATCAAGATATCGATATTTAAGCCTTAAATTTTCATCAAGCTCGCGGCCATCGGTGTCAAGGGGGAACGGAATGGTTTTGCTTTTGTTTAAAACAATTATGTCGTTGGCGGCAATTTCAATTTTCCCAGTGGCCAATTTTTGGTTAATAAAACTGGTTTCTCTTTCTTTGACAGTGCCATGAATTTCTACAACCCATTCGTTTCCGAGCCTGGTAGCTGTTTCAAAAGCAACAGGAACAATTGATTTATCAACAACTACTTGAGCTATACCTGTCCAGTCGCGTAATTCAATAAAAATGATTTGACCATGATTACGAATATTAGCAACCCAACCCTTAAGGGTTACTTTTTCACCGATTTTTTTAAGTGCTTCTAAAGCCTTAGTTCTTTGCATAACAATATACTAATATATAATTATGCCGTAAATAAGGAGAATAGATCCGTGCTCCGAATTCCGACACACGCCAGTGTCTTTTTTATCCGTCTGAGACGGAAATTACGGTTTTCTCTCCGTCGGGTTCTAATAGTTCCGGTCGACACCGGAGGTTTCTTCCCGAAGCTGGTGGTTGTTGGCCACTCATGACGCTTTTAAAGATTATTATATACCAACTTGGCTAGAATAGTCCTTTTGCTTTTAGTGTTTGTGATAAATCGGCGACACGTTCAATCCAAGGCAATTTGGTATGGGATGGGTTTTGTAGAGTTAGGGCTTCTACTTTTTCTTTCAGTAATTTATCCCGAACCGGTAATAAACCCCGGCGCTCTAAACGTCTGGTTATTGCTGTAACTAAGTTGCCTCCAATAGTAGAGACGACTTGTTGATCGTAAACTGAAGGATCAGTTTGCTTCAAATCTAGTAATTTTAAGCGCAATATCACTGCCGAAGCATTAAAATCTTGATTAGGCATTTCTGTTAAACCGTGATGCACAAACAATTGTATCAATAAATAATTTCTTTAATAATTAATTGAGCGGAGTGATTACCTTGCCATTCGTTGATTTCTAGACTGGCTATAATGTCGACTATTTCCCCTATTTTTAAAATTTTATCAAGCTCGCCTTTTTTAAAGGCAATGGCACTAGCCGGGATATTTTCTGGATAGGGCGTGTTCGGGTCGTCTAGCGTTAATTTCAAATGATCTCCATTTGAACCTAAAAGTCGTTTACTGGCAATTCGAGCTCCCTTAAATAAAAAAAGTGGTTGGGGATTACCGATACCAAAAGGTTCTAATTTTGATATTAATTGACAGTTACGGATAGTCGTTGCCGAAAGGGTCATTTGAGCATCGACCAGTATTGATGGCGAAAGATCAACTTTGGCAAGCAAGGTGTTGATTTGATGGGTAAATTTCTTTTTAAAACGGGGAATATTTTTGGTTTTAATGGTAAAACCAGCGGCACTAGCATGACCACCAAGATCTTCAAATAACGGTGATAACTTTCGTAACTCTTCAATGATATTAACCTGAGGGATGGATCGACAAGAGCCTTTAGCAAAACCATCCTCAATACTCATGATAATGGTGGGCACATAATACTTTTCAAGCAGGCGACCGGCAACAAGGCCGATGATACCAGCTGAGAAATTTTTGCTAGCAAAGATGATAATCTTGTCTTGGTGTTTCTTTACTCCTTTTTCAGCTTCGGCTAGATGGTCGGATTGGAGTAGTTGGCGATCCTTATTGTAATCTTCGAGAATAGAGGCATATTTAGTAGCCTGAGCTAAGGAGGTGCTACATAGCAGGCGGAGAGCATCAGTGGGATTGGAAAGGCGACCCACGGCATTAATCCTAGGTCCAATAATAAATCCCAAGTCGGTTGCTGAAAGGGTATCTTGACGACGGTGACTTATCTCTAGTACTTTTTTTATACCTAAATTAGGGTTAACACGAAGTGATTGAAGGCCATGAACGACGATACTACGATTAGCCTTGATCAAGGGCACACAATCAGCTACGGCCCCGAGGGCAGCTAAACCAATGTCAACTGTAGGCTCGAATTCTTTGGCCACTAACCAGGCTAAAATACTTCCGGAAACACTTGTTGAGTGAATAACAATAATGGACTTGTCTAGCTGACTATCAGGAAGGTGGTGGTCAATAACGATGATTTGGCGTTTTTCTTCGACTAACTGTGACAAATCACGATGAGCAACAATACCATTATCGACAGTAATCACCAGATCGAAGCGAATATTCTTTTCTTGTTCAAAAGCAATAAGCGATGTGTATTTAAAGCCATAGCCATCACGATGGCGATCAGGAACAAAGGGGGTAACTTTGGCTTTTTGTGAATTTAAGGCGTGCCAAAGGAGAGCGGTTGAAGTAATACCATCAACATCATAATCACCATAAATAAGGATATTTTTGTGTTCATTAATTGCTTGATGAATGGTCACTATGGCTTTAGATAATTGTTTGCCATCAATGCCAAAATCAGTCACCGGCAATGATCGTGGATGAGGAGGATTGAAAAACTCAGTAATTTCATTGGTTTTTAGCCCCCTATTTTTGAGCAAAATGGAAAGAAATTCGTTTTGGGTGGTATGGGAAGTTATTGTTAGACCTGATTTTGATTGCACGTGGACCATACATGCTATAATACCCTAGATTTGGACAGCTTTAAGCCTGCTGTTTAGATTGAAGATTACACGAATGTATAAAGATATCGACTGAAAGAGAAATAATCCCCTTTTAAGCCCTTTGTATACTTGTGGTGTCTTTTTATTTTTGTTTTAAACAAGGAGCATAATGGCTAAGAATTTATTTATCGGAAACCTTCCTTTTGGAATGACCGATGACAACATGTTACAGATTTTTTCGGCATTTGGCCAAGTAACTTCGGCTAATATCGTAAAAGATAAAATGACCGGGCGATCACGCGGATTCGGTTTCGTAGAATTTGCGAATGATGAAGATGCTGCAAAAGCAATCGAAGCATTAAACAATAGCGATCAAATGGGTAGAAATATCGTTGTCAAGGAAGCTCTTCCTCGGCCCGAAAGAACTCCTCAAATGTAAAGGTTTTCAAGTAAACTTTTTGCCCCCGGTATATGCCGGGGGTTTTTGGTGGATTATAATCACTTATGCTTGACCGAAATGTTATGCCTTATCGACAAGGGGTTACATAGTGTTGGAAGAGTTTAGAAAGATTGGGTGGATGAAGCAAAGAAGCATGCTGGTCTTATGTTAGGTAATTCTTGACTTTATTTGGAGGTCTAGAAAATTATTAACCTGTGTCTCGGGGATCCCAATGTTCGTTAGTCGAGTGCGGATTTCCTTGAGTGGAATATCTTGACTAGTCCATTTTGCGCCGACAATATCGATAAACTCACGACGCTCATGTGGAAATACTACCCAACCATCGGTACGGAAAGCATAATAATCAGGAACCACCAGTGATCGCGGCTTATAGCATAATGTAGCCACAACAGCTTCGGTACTACCAAGTATAGTAATGTATTCTTTGGCTTTTTTTAAGGTATTTCCAGAATCAGCGACTTCGTCAAAAATTAAAACTCTTTCACCATGGATGGGATCGGCTAGGGGTTGAAGTATTACCACCCCTTCCGACTTATTTATTCCTGAATATGATTTAAGACGAGTTGATGAAAGATGACGAACTCCAAGATAATCAACTAAGGTTCGGGCCCAGGTCCAACCACCTTTGGCAAGGGCAACTACTCTGTCGTATTGATTGCCGGTAGCAATAATATTTTGAGCAAGTTGAAAGGTTTGGTCGCCCATTTGTTCCCAGGTGGGGCAGACATAAGTAACTCCATCATAGGTAGTTCGAGCAAATAATTCGCGGGTTGCCATTACGCTAGTTTAACAAATGATTTTAAATTATGTTTATTTATACTGAAAACATTTGGTAAAATGAGGCATGGACACCTATGTTTTGCCTGTAAAAGTTACTAACTTAATGGAAAAATTTGAAAAGGCGGGGGCGGAGATTTATATTGTTGGTGGGGCGGTGAGGGATTTGATTATCGGACGAGAAATTTATGATTGGGACTTTGCTACAAATTTGACCCCGGAGGAAATGCAAAAACTATTTCCCAAAAACGGCTTTTATAACAATGAATTCGGAACTTTTAGAATTGTAGGTAAAGACAAAGAAGTATTTGAGGTAACTACTTACCGTTCAGAAGCGGGATACGGTGATTTTCGACACCCGACAACCGTTGTTTGGGGAAAGACTATTGAGGAAGATTTAGGGAGGAGAGATTTTACTATCAATGCTATGGCCCTTCGACCCGTCAGTAGACGGGCGCAGCATGCTCAGGGTGTTACCTTAGTTGATGTGTATGGCGGGCAAAAAGATTTGGAAGCTAAGACAATTCGGGCGGTGCGTGATGCCGATGAGCGTTTCAAGGAAGATGCCTTGCGACAAATTAAGGCTTTCCGTATGGCGGCGCAATTAGGTTTTTTAATTGAAGAAAAAACTTTTGCAGCAATTGAAACTAACAAAGCATTAATAAAAAATATATCGGGGGAGCGAATTCGTGATGAAATGTTTAAATTATTAGCCGGCGATCATCCCGGGACGGCGCTTAGACTCATGAAAAATGCCGGGGTTTTGGAAATTGTTTTACCAGAAATTTTGGAATCATATGGGGTGGCCCAAAAAGGACACCATATTTATGATGTTTGGGATCATAGTATAAAGGCCTTGGAAAATTGTGATAGCCGAGATCCGGTAACTCGGTTAGCGACATTGCTTCACGACGTCGCTAAACCACGGGTAATGAAAGGCGAGGGTGAGGCTAGGACCTTTTATAACCATGAGGTGGTCGGTTCACGGGTGGCTGTTAGTGTGGGCAAGCGATGGCGTTTATCTAATCAGCAGCTAGACCAACTATTCAGATTGGTTAGATGGCATATGTTTACCACCGAGGAGACTCAAACTGATAAAGCGGTGCGGAGGTTTATTCGTAATGTGACGGTTCCTTATATTGATGAAATGATTGCCTTACGAAAGGCTGATCGAGTGGGAAGCGGTGCCAAAGAAACCAGCTGGCGATGGGAATTGTTTAAAGAGCGAATTTTAGAAGTACAAAAACAGCCGTTTAGTATTAACGACTTAAAAGTCGATGGTAGTGATGTTATGGAGATTTTAAAAATTAAACCGGGGAAAAAAGTGGGTGAAGTCTTAAAAGCACTTTTTGCCGAAGTCGATGAAAAACCGGAACTAAATGAGCGAGAAGTCTTGTTGGAGAAGATAAAGAAATATAAAAGTGGGTAACCGAATATTTTGGAGTCAGGCAGCTGGTGTTATAATTTGCCATGTCAGCAAAAATAACAGTAACTAATGGTGAAAGAATTTATACACTAATAATTAAATATGGAGTTTTTCCAGAAGATTTGAAAAGACTGGGATTAAGAAGGGTAATAAAGATTAGCTCGGATCGAAGTTCATCCACTGTCGTGCTTCCATCACCAGTGGCGGATAATTTGGTAGTTAAAAAAATTGGGGATGTTGATGAAATGCATGGTAATTTTGAAGTAGGTGTTGGGGATATGGTAGAACCAAGGGCATACGAAATAAGTTTACCGGGTAATTCGGTTACTTTCACAAATAGGATAGGAACAAAAGCTGTAAAAGTAGAACATCTGGGAGAGTAATTTATATTACTTTTTTTTGGACTGAAGGTCTTTAAACAACAGTACTAAGGGAATGGCCACCCCGGTTGAAGAATACGTGCCGCAGACAACGCCAATTAAGAGTGCCATGGAAAACCAGCGGGTAGTCTCACCCCC
Organism: bacterium; assembly: GCA_021817905.1. Classification (GTDB taxonomy): domain Bacteria; phylum Patescibacteriota; class Microgenomatia; order UBA12405; family UBA12405; genus JAMCSD01. The sequence continues at coordinate 22,068 of JAKAFM010000006.1, forward strand.
TAAAACAACGAGAGCAAATAACATAAAGACAACAGTCATTGAAGTATTAAAGGAACGGACAATGGTTTCAGTAAGCGCTTGATTGACCAGCGAGACCCAATCAAGTCGATATTGCTGTTTTTTTAACTCACGGATACGGTCAAAAGTCACTACCGTGTCATGAACCGAGGCAGAAAGTGTTGTTAATAAAGCGGTAACGAATAAGGCATCTAATTCGGCACCAAAAAAATGCCCAAGCAACGAAAATGCACCAATGAGGATGATAGCGTCATGAAACATGGCCAAGATGGCACCCGCCCCGAATGTAAAATCACTAAATCGGGTACCGATAAAAATAAGTAGGGCAATAGCCGAAAGAACAACGGCAAAAAGGGTTTTTTGAAGCAATTCCTTACCCAAACTTGGTCCTAGGGTTTGAAACTGAAGAGCAGTAAAATCTTTATCGGCAATCTTGAGACTGGCATCAAGTTTAACTTTTTGGGTTTGACTAATGTCGATAAACTTAATTAAATAGGTATGAGGACCGGTTGATGAAATTGTATTTATAGCTATTTTATTGGCAGCAAATGCATTTTTAATTCCATTGGTGTTATAACTGTTCGGAAGCTTAATCTCATAAATTGAACCCCCCTTAAAATCAATTGATGGTTTAAAACCCCAAACTATAATGGAAAAAATAGAAAGGAAAATTAATGACAGTGAAAGTACAATAAAAAAGGGCCTAAATTTCATAAAGTTAATTGGATTCATAGTTTTTTGACGGCAAATAAACGTAATAAGGTACGGCTAACAACAATGCTAGTAAAGAGCCCAACGAGGATTCCCAGGATGAGTGTAATAGCAAAGCCACGAACCATTCCAGAGGAATTTAAAAATGACCAATTAAAGGGGTTAAATAAAATTAGTCCGGTGATAATAGTGCAACTATTAGCATCACGAATAGAGGTCCAGGCACGACTAAATCCCAACTCTAATGCAACCTGCCAGGGTCGACCTTTACGTAATTCTTCCTTTAATCGCTCAAATATAAGAATATTGCCATCAACAGCCATCCCAATGGACAGTAAAAAACCGACAATTCCAGGAAAAGTTAAAGTGACGGGAATAAGCTTATAGAGAGCCAATGTTATTAGACCGTAAATGATGAGACACAAATCTGCAATTAAGCCTAATTTACCATAATTAGCAATCATGAAAAAGGCAACAACCAGTAATCCAACAATACCTGCGGTTACGCCTTTGGCAATTGAATCTTTACCTAAAGTGGCACCGACTTGGGTTTGTTGAATTAATTTAATCCTAACCGGCAGAGCACCGGCATTAAGTTGTGCTGACAAAGCTTTAGCGGCCTTAATATCGAAGTTTCCCTGAATAATTGCCTTTCCATCGGGAATAACGGTATTAACTGTAGGATAAGATATTAGCTCATTATCTAAGAAAATGGCGAGACGTTTGTTAAGCATATCTTTGGTGGCGGTTTCGAATTTTTTAGCACCATCGGCATTAAATTCAAGAGATACAACCGGCTGAGAGGTGTTGGGGTCAAAACTAACGGCTGCTTTAACAAGATTAGAGCCCGTTAAGCCATAGTCTTTGGAAAATAAATCGTAAATAGTAGCACTAGCGGTAGCGTTAGCGGGAATGTTGACTTCACCTTTAAAATCAAGTTGGGCAGTTTTGCCAATTAAATCGATGGCTTGGTTAATATTTTCGACCCCAGGAAGCTCAACTAATAGTCGGTGTTTACCATTTTGTTCAGATAGTTGAACACTTGATTCACTGACACCAAATAAGTTAACTCGACGTTCGATATTGTCTTTAAGTGAGTTAAGAGCATCAGGAATATCAGCGGATTTAAGTTTAGAAGTATCAGCCTCATAGACGAGTTGAGCGCCACCAGCAAGATCAAGACCGTATTTTAAATTTAGGTCTTTTTTAATTTCGGTGTTGCCCATTTTTAAATCAAAATCGGGTCGATAAAAAGTGTGGTCAATTTTAACGGGACCAAGATTTAACTTAACCAAAAGTGTTTTGGGCATATCAATGACTGCGGCAACAATTGTCAAAGCCACTATCATCCAAAATATTTTTAAGGTTTGGGAGCGGTTCATGATTTGCGATTTTTAGAAGGATTAATGAGTGATAATTGAGTGGGATGCCCAGGAAAATAATAAGAAATCCTGGCTTTTGATTTGTTAATTTTGAGCATGCAGATATCCCCTTCTTTAATATCAAGATCGGAGGAGATCTTAAAGGGAATGGTAACACATAAGCTATTACCGGTTTTGATTATTTTTCGTTGGTAAGTCATTGAACATGTGACAAATCTAGACTCGAGCCTATTATAACAGCCGGATAGGAAAGGAAAAAGTCGATTATGAATGGATCACGTCGTGATTTGCGCAAGATAAGCTCATCTTTGTCCATTACCATGTAGTTAATTTCCCGCCCGCGGTTTATTTCTTCAGCTTTAATGAGCATATCAAGAACTTTTAGTGTCGGGCTACCAACAAAAATAATATCGACAGAATCAGTTGTTTTTATATTTCCGGCAATGAAATCGCGATTAAATAAAACAAATTTTAGTTTCCCAAGCCTTTTTTTATGTTTAATAATTTTGGCGCCTAGACCATATGTTTTATGAGTAAGGAGAAGCAGATCATCGAAAAGTGAACCTCCGGGATTAGCCCAGTAATAGAGACGGTTGCCACGAACTTCGGACTCGACAATATTGCCGGCTTTGAGATTGGCTAGCTCGCGGCGAACAGAATTAATTTCTTCATTTGTGGCGCGGACTAGTTGGCGGACATAAAAGATCTCTTTTGGAGTATAAAATAATTGGTGAATGAGCTTGAGTCTGGTCGTGGAAATTACCAGTGATTTTAAGCTGCTACTAGCCTTCATAGGTTATTTGATTATTGAGCGGTAAGATTTCAACCCAGACCTGACCAGGAACGAAATTAACTTCTTTGCCATTTTTCTCACGGAAGATGGTTCTGGCTGTTCGGTTGGGTTTTGACCAGGTAATTTCTTGTGCAGGGGCACCATTTTGGAAAAGGACTGCTTTACCGGTACCAATAACGGCATAAAGATTGTGGCCATGTTCGTCAATGGATCGACTTTCTTTTGTATATTCAATGACGACATTTTTGGTAGTCAAAGGAGATCCGGTGTTGAAGTCTATGTGTGGTTGACCGCCGTTATAGCGGACGTACATATTGGTGGCCGGATCATATTTCCAGCTAACAGAATAATCTTTGTAACCAGGCCAAAAGTCAAAACTAATGGTTCCAGGTCCACCACCGACTTTTTGATCGGGTGTCTTAAACGACCATGAAGTGAAGTTGCTGTTCCAGGCAGTACCTTTAGCTTGGGTTGTGTTAGTCAAACCACGATCCGAGGCTAAATTCCAAAGTTGTTGAGTTGAACAGTACATAGTATGTTCGGTAGCTTTGGTGGTGCCGGTACGGTCAGGTTCCCGTCGACATATTTTATAGGACAGAGAGAACTCGTTCATATCTCCCCAAGTACCCTTATTGGTCCAGCCATAGGAATCGATTTGCTCCAAGGCGAGTGCCTTGCGATTAGTAGTACACGGTCCACCCGGAGTGGCGTTACTGCAGTTAGCTCCACCGACGTGGGTGTAAAGTGGGTAATCAGAATATTCAGAGGCAAGATCAAGAAAATAGGTACGGGCTGACCGGACTGGTCCGACATCGTACTTATTGGATGAACCCCTAAGGGCATTACAATAAAATACTCCCATAAATCTGGTAATGCCACCTTCGGCGACCGCTTCGTAAACGATATCAGCATTGGAAAGTCCCGATTGTGGTCTAGCATCAGCATGATTTTCAATCATAACCATTAGTGGTCGACGGGTGTTCCAAATATCGGCTTCGGCTTGGGTGTGTAATTCGCCATTAATAGGGCATGGTACTATTTTTGGTCCACTAAAAGTTAGAATTCCTGTTTTGGTTGCGGGAGCACTGGTGGGCGTGGATGGCTGTGAGGTTAATGGTGAGTTTAGGTTGGAAACTAATGGAGAAGTAATCTTGGAAAAAACTAGATAACTTAGGCCAAAGATTAACAAAAAAGTTCCTAGATAGATAAATATTGAAGTTATTTTTGAGTTCATTAACAATTTAATTTTTAACCGCTTTGGCGAGGGCGACCTTTTCTTCTTTGGACAAGGTCACATTGTCTGCTTGACCGTTCCTTATAGGTTTTGCGTAAACTCGCGTTGTATCTTTGGCATGAAGTGAAGTGACAATCACACCATCGAGATGACTATCCAATAATACCAAGATAAAACTCTGATCGCCACCTAGTTCTTCAAACGGATTAAAGCGAACTAGGTTAATTTTTGGATAAGCGAGAAGATTATCTTTTTGATTTGAGGTGTTTGAGGATGATTTGTCTTTGACTTTTTTGGTGAAAAGATAGGTAAGATAGATTGACCAGCACAGATTCACGATCAGAAGGATGGCTACAACTAGGTTCATAGTAGCTTTATTGTAACAAAGATTATGTTATACTGCCTGTGAGGAGCTTATGGCTAAAAATATAAATAATACCGAAAGTTCGGAATTAAATGAGACGGTTTGGGTCAAACGCCAAATGATTAGAAGTATCATCCTGAGTGTAATGTTATTGTTGGTAATTGTATTGGTTAGTTATCTTCTAACGCATCCATCCTTTATTACTTTGTCATTCTTAAGGAGGTGAGGACTTGATGGCCACCATAAAATTTTATTCGGTCAAAGCTAGAAAAGCAGTTGAAGTTGACGTTAAAAACGTTAAGAAAGTCACCCTCAAAAATGGACGTTCTGCTGCTGAAGCTATGGACCCAACAACCGGAACCAAAATGTTTAAAATCTTATCCGCTGCTGATGCAGCTTTATTAGGGTAAAATTACTGTGGAGAGATTGAAGGGTTGACTCCGATGTAAACCGGAGAGGAAAGTCTGGACCACAAAAAGCACAGAACCGAAAAAGGTACGGTTAGGCGTAAGCTTAAGGCTCTGCTACAGTGACGAAGATCCTTAACGCAAGTTGAGGGGAAGTGAAACGAGCATCCTTCTGGTGGAAATCTCAAAGTGGAGCGATATTACCTAGCTTTTGGAAGCCCCAGGTAGAGAGAATAGATAGATAACCCATAAACAGAATCCAGCTTATCAATCTCTCCAAATGTTATTTTCGATTGGGTAACGAGAGAGGATAGAGTGTTTTGAAAATGACTTGTCCGGTGATAAATATTGGGATTGCTAGGATGGCCCCGATAATTCCGGCCAAGCGGGCTCCAGAGGTAATTACCAAGATGGTAACTAGAGGATTAAGACCGACTGTTTCCCGCATTACTTTGGGAACGATTAAATTGTTCTCCAACTGTTGAACTATAATACCGACAACTAGTGCCAAAATTGCGGTAATGGGAGAAACTGAAAGTCCAACTAATACAGCGATTGCTGCCGAGGCTGTCGGGCCAATACTAGGAATAATTTCTAAGATACCGGCAATAACTGCTAATGGAGCAGCATAGGGCAAACCTATAATGAGAAAACCAAAGTAACACAACAGTCCAACAACGGTCATAAGAATTAATTCGGCAATTATCCATGATCCTAATCTGGTTTCCAAATTTTGGATTACCTCAAGAAATTTGTCGTTGCCTGTTTTTCCAAAAAATGGGAGCGAGTAATGGTGGATATTTTTTCTTTCCATTAATAAATAAAAGGTGATCACTAAAACGACTAATGCTGAGAATATGTTGGAAAAAAGCGAAAAAGTTAGTTGAGCAATTTCACTGGGAATAGTTTCAAGAATTTTGAATTGATTGTTGAAATCAGCAGCTGTGTATCCAAACAATTTGATATTACTAATAGTTTGAGGAAGGGTTTTAATTAGCCCGGTGCTTTGTTCGGCAATGACAGGAACGATGCCAGCGACAGCAAAGCCTATTATGGCTATAAGAATTGTATAGATTAAGAGAATAGCTAACGCACGGGGTATTTTAAATTTTTCCAGCTTAGTAATGGTAGGGTTTAAGGCCTCCATAAAGATGAAACAAACAAAAAAGGTTAATAATATGGCGCGTAGCTCCCAGATGACAAGCAGGCTTAATAGGAAGACAACTGAAAATACTATTGTTTTATAGGATATTTCAACACGGACAGGTTTCATGCCATATTGTACCATTTATCAACTATTTCCTCTATCTTTGCTTTATATTTAGCTTTGGTAATGTCGATAAAATAGTCTGGTGCTGATTTATTAAACCAGGTTTTTTGATGACGGGCGTCGCGATGTTCACGGAATTTCCATCTTTGAAGACAGTTTTCAAGAGAAAATAGGTTTTGGAAATATGGCTGTAATTCGTGGTAAGCAGAAACTTGGAGTCCCGGTGTAGACCAGGAATAGGTTTTGAGCAATGTTTTAATTTCCTCAAGATGACCATCTTTAAGTCTTTGGTCAACACGGGCGTCAATTTTTTGATAAATAGATTTTAGTGGGGCAGTAAGCGAAAGATGGAGGAGGTTATAATTATCTAATTTCAAATTTCTAATTTTTAACTTTTGAGGAACAAGATGGATTTCGATTTTTCGAACGAGACGGCGAGGATTATTGAGGTCTGAATTATTGAGTGCACTAAAAGTCTGAAAGTCCAAAAGTCTTAAAATAAGTTGTAATTGTTTTAATGTTAATCTATTTAAAATTAGTCTAAGCAATTTATTTTGTTTGATTTTAAATGTATTTTGGGGATTAATAATGGCATCGATATATTGGCCACTTCCACCGACAATAATGGGGAGCTTGTTTTGAGACCAGAGTTCTTTTATTTTGGCAACCGCAAGACGTTGGAATTCGGCCACTGAAAATGATTGGTTGGGAGTAAGTAAATCTATAAGATGAATTGGGGTATTTTTAGGATGATCTTTACCAACACCTGTATCCATACCTTTGTATATTTGTCGGGAATCGGCAGAAATCAATTCACCACCATATTTTTTGGCCAAGGCTACGGCAATGGCAGTTTTGCCGGTGGCAGTAGGACCAGAAATGATGAGAAGTTTATTAGACATTGAACCTAAATTCGACTATGTCGTCGGGATGCATAACGTATTCTTTACCTTCGTGGCGCAATTTGCCTGCCTCTTTAGCTCCATTCCAGCCATTATATTTGACAAAATCATCGTAAGATACAATCTCGGCCATGATAAAACCGTGTTCAAAGTCGGTGTGGATAACTCCGGCGGCCTGGGGTGCGTTGTCGCCCTGATGAATAGTCCAGGCTCGGGTTTCTTTGACACCAGCAGTATAATACGATTGCAAGCCAAGTGTTTCGTAGGCCTTTTGAATCAGTCGCTCTAATCCAGACTTAACAACCCCAAGTTCTTTTAGATAATTTTGACGGTCTTCAGGCGGCAGCTCTGCTAATTCAAATTCAATTTTGGCGCAAATAGGAATAGGATTGGTGCCGTCTATATTGAGTTTGGAATTATCAATGTTCTTATAGGCTTCTTCATCAACATTGAGTGTAATAAAATAAGGTTTTGAAGTTAATAAGAAGAATTCTTTGACTAAAGTTTTTTCTTCGTCATTAAGGCTTATATTGATAGCTAATATCCCCTTTTCTAGTTGGCTTTTCAATTTCTCGGCAAGGAAGAATTTTTTGGATTTGTTTTCTTTGGGGTTATTCTTAGTACTACTTATATATTTATCGATAGTTTCAAGATCTTTTATAATCAATTCTGCACAAATTACTTCAAAATCAGATTGAGGATTGACGGAGCCTTCTTTGATAATATTGGGGTCGGTAAAATTACGGACTACGTGACAAATGGCATCACAGTCGCGGATATTGGTTAAAAATTTATTACCTAAGCCTTCTCCTTGTGAGGCGCCTTTGACAAGGCCGGCAATATCAACAAACTCAACAGCTGCAGGTATTATTTTGGAGGTATTAACAATTTTGGCTAGAACAGGAAGTTTTGCGTCGGGAACTTCGACGACGCCAACATTTGGGTCGATGGTACAAAAGGGGTAATTACTAGCATCGGCGACCTTTTTACCGAGCAAGGCGTTAAAAAGGGTTGATTTACCGACGTTAGGTAGGCCGACAATAGCGATAGATAATTTAGACATATAGGTATTTTACCTTATAAATGGTATATATTTACTTATGTGGAAACGGGTAGTGATAGCACTTGGGGTGGCAGTTTTGCCGCTCTTATGGTTTTCGCCAAGGTTTTGGTGGTTAACGCTTGTAGTAATTGGCCTGGCCTTACTGTGGTGGCTTAGTTATTTTGTGGTTAAGCATGTTTTTATAAAACGAATTCTGCTTATTCTAATGTTGGTATTGCTTAGTTTTGGCAGCTTAGTGTCAAATAGTTTGTTTAGCCTTAAAGATGGATTTGATAGAGAACGTTTTTTTTGGATCACGTATGATTTTACAAACCAAGTACAGTCTCGAGAAAATGAGTCATTTTATTTGCCCTATAGGCTAAGATTGTTGGTATATGGTATACCAACAACAACCAATTATTGGATAACAAATTCTTTAGGACTAGTAAAAATTAATAATCTAATTAATTGTGTCGGCTTGGTGAATATTGTGCCAATGCTCATTGGACTGATTATATTACGAAAGCATAAGGGTGCCGGAATGCTCTATATTTAGGAAGCAATGGCGGTATTCTTTGGCGGATTAAATCGTTTACCAGATTGGCAAAATAGTTTTTATATGGTCTTTCCGGTTCTCGTTTATCAGGTAGTGATTGGATGGAGAAAACTACTCAATGTCTAACAAACGCTTATTATTACTAGCGCTTATTACCGTCTTTGTTGGAGGATTATTAAGGCTTGTAGCTTTAAATAAGGTTCCACTTGATTTGTCAAATGACGAGATATCAATTGCTTATGATGCTTATTCGGTTGCGAGAACAGGGAGAGATGAACATAATCATTTTTTACCAATTTCGTTTCAATCACATAATACCTATAAAGCACCTCTTTACGCGTACATATTGGCACCTCTGACATTGTTTTTAACTAATACAGCTCAAACGGCACGATTACCTTCGGCAATTGCCGGAATTTTGACAATTTTAGTAGTTAGTAAAATCGCTTATATTTTAACAAAAAATAAGTATATAACTTTGTTTTCTTTACTTTTTATGGCGTTGTCACCTTGGCATATTTATACGTCAAGAATGGCATTAGAGGCCAATCTAGCTTTATTATTTTTGAGTGCGTCGATTTTAGGATTACTAAAAACTATTGAAAACGCAGATTGGAAATGGGGTACGGTTGGAGTTGTAAGTGGAGTTATGTCAATGTATGGATATCACACAGAATGGGCACTTTTCCCCATGATAATGCTTGGGGTTGGGCTTGTAATCTGGTCAAAAAATAAACGAAAAGTGTATCTTTTTATGGTGATACTAGCACTAGTGCTAGCTTTTCCGTTGATCCATGATTTTATTTCAGAATTAGGGACTCATGCCCGAGCAAATACTGAAATGATATGGGATCATCCCACTATTGCTGAGGTATTAAAAAATTCTACCTTTAGTCTGGTTACTAAAATAGAGGTATTAGGGAACGCAATTATTAATAACTATTTCGATTATCTTAGTTTGAGCTATTTATTCTTTAACGGTCTATCTTTATTTGCGTCAAATGTTTTTAACCCTGGATTATTTTTGGCACCACTATTGCCAATGTTTATTGTCGGTATGTTTAAAATAAATAACTATGTTGAAAAAAAATACGTTCGATTTTTTTGGTTTTGGTTTATGGCATCGCCGCTAATTCCGGCATTAACACTTGGGGGTACTAATATGGTGCGCAACCTAGTGTCGGTAGTGCCATATACAATATTAGTTGCTGTAGGAACAGTTTTCTTCTGGAAAAGTCCAATAATTAAAGATTGGGGACGAATAGTGTGGGTAATTTTAATGGTAATTTATTTTGGATCTTTCGGAATTACGTATTATTACCATTTACCAATTCATGACGGGGTTGGAGTGCAGGAAGGGTATCGACAGATTTCGGTATGGATTCAAAACAACTATCAAAAGTATCATGAAATTGTAGTTGACCCTAGATTTGGCGAGGCCAATCAGCTTCAAGGAGTTCCCCATTTATATTTGGCTTATTTTACGCATCTTGACCCAAAGAAAATTCTTGAACGGAGAGATACTAATTACGGTCTATTTTTTGATAAATATACCATTCATAACATTGACTGGAAAAATGAAACTATTTCTAAAAACAATCTTTATGTAGTGCCGGTATCTAATTTACCACCAACAAGTATAAAAAACATGGAGGTAGTGAAAAGCTTTTATTTACCGGACGGAAAAGAACAATTTCGACTCTATGTAGTCGGTACCCAAAAACTCCCTCATATTATTGAGGGAGTTTGAGGACAGATGAATACTCCGTCTGAGACGGACTCATTTCATTCATTACTTAACCATTTTCTTGATCTTGGTGCCTGGGATATAGCGAGGCATCCGGCGGGCGACAATTTTCTTGGATTCTTTTGAACCAATTGCTTTAATGGTTTTACCTTTAAACATTTTTGTTTTGAAGGTTCCAAAACCAGATAACTTTACAACTTCGCCACCAGCGAGAGCTTTCATGGTTTCATTTAAAAAGGTTTCGACAGCACCTTTGGCTGCTTTCTTGCTGAGCTTAGCTTTTTGAGCTACGACTTCGATGAGATCTTTTTTGGTCATTGTTTAGATTAAATTTGTAATTCACTTTCTATTCTAGTGGAAGATGGGGCAAAAGCAAGTATTAAGCGGTGGCTTTTACCGCATTTTTATTGATCTTACTGCCAATTATGACACTTGAGCTGCGTGATTCACGAATACAAGTAACCCTAATTTGACCAGCCCATTTAGCTTCTTCATCAAGTTTTTCAGCGATATTTTGGCTCAAAACGGTAAGATCATTGTCGTTTACCAGTGTTGGTTCAACGATAACCATAACTTCCCTTCCAGCCTGATATGCAGCCACACTGACAACTCCTGGGAATCCTTTGGCAACTTCTTCAATATTTTTCATTCGCTTGAGATATTCTTCATGAACTTCATAGCGAGCTCCTGGGCGTGCTCCAGAGGCGGCATCACCGATGTAAACAATAACTGATTCGACACTACTAAATTCCTGACCTTCGTGATGCTCGGCTACACAAGCAATAATTTTTTCATTAACCTTAAATTGACGGAGTAGGTCGACACCAAGATCGATATGGGTGCCCTCTTGATCAGTAACGATTTTGCCAATATCGTGAAATAATGTTCCCATTTTAACCGTGTTCACATCTGCATGAAGTTCGTAGGCAATGGCCGTCGCAATTTTAACGGCTTCAATGGTATGGAGAGCAAGGTTTTGTCCATAAGAAAAACGATATTTATAACGCCCGATATATTTCATTAAATCAATTGGAAGATTAAATACACCAACTTCCTGACAAATCTTTTTGCCTTCATTAAGTAAGATTTTGTCCATATCTCCGCGGGTTTGAGCAACGATCTGCTCGATGCGAAGTGGTTGAATGCGGCCATCTTTGATTAATTTTTCAAGCGTAATTTTAGCAACTTCGCGTCTTATGGGATCAAATGAGGAAATTCGAATATCATTGGTTTCATCAAGTTCAATTTCGACACCGGTTGATTTTTCGAAGGCTCGAATATTTCTACCTTCTTTACCGATTATCTTACCTTTGACTTTTTCATCTGCAAGGCTAATCGTGGAAACCGTGTATTCAGCAACATAATCAGTGACTGCATGGCGCATTGCTTGGACTAATATTTCTTTAGCCTCTTCTTCTTCCTGTTGTTTAATTTGATCTTTTGCTTCAGAAACTTTTTTGGCAATCCAGCTACTCATTTTTTTCTCAGTACTTGAAAGAATTAATTGCTTGGCTTTTTCGACATCAAGCCCGGAAATCTGTTCGAGTTTGTCAAGTTGTTTACGATAAAGCTCTTCGATTAATTCCTGTTTGGTCTTAAGTTCAGCATTAATATGATCAACTGACTTTTCCTTCTGAATTACGTATCGTTCTTTTTCGTCTAAAAGGGCTAAACGCTGAAAAATTTCTTTTTCCTTGATTTTGGCGTCGGCTTCGAGCTTTCGTGCGTTTTCAAGTGCACGATCAACCATAGATTGATCAATAGTTGGCCTACTTGGAGTCTGAGCGGGTGGGGGCAAAGAGGGAGTTGGAAGTGGGTGTGATTTTAATTTTTGGCTTGTTTTTGTTTTCGCTCCAACAAAAACAGCTCGATTTTTTTCGGCTTCATCAGCACTTTCGATTATTGTTTGAGGATAGGGTGGACTGACGTCACTTGGAAGTGAGGTCGTACCAAATAAATTCTTAACCTTGGTCAAAAAATTAAACATAAGGTCTCCTTTAGTCTTATTATTTACGCGTCAGATTACGTGCCACCGTTGAAATGAGTGAAATCAGAATTAATGACATGAGAGCGTATAGATAAGATCAAAAATTATAAAGTTAGTAATCAATTAAGGTAGCCTATTGTACCGATTTTTTAGGTAGTCGTCAATAACAGATTTTGCCACACTTAAGGAAAAACCCTTTCGTAAAATAGCAGATAGGATACGACGTTGTTGCTGATAGTCAGCCCAAAGTTGAGGGGTTAGATGTTTTTTTTGAATAAGTTTGACAATGGAAATAATCTGCTGATCTTCGGGGATAGAAGCATATTCACGAATTAAGGCTTGATCAATTCCCAATCGTTGTAATTCAAACTTAAGAAGATTAATCCCCTTCTGATGATGTTTTTTGAGATAATATTCGATAAATTTTTGATCATTTAGATACCCTTTTTGTGAAAGGTGTTTAATAACCCGGGCAATAGTTTTTGGAGCTTTTAAGTGGTGTTTATGACAAAAAATTTGTAATTTTTGTTGGAGTAAATATTTGGTCTTGGGACTAAAAGCAATTTGGCGCAGAGCAGCCTCAGTCAACTGATAGGTAATACTTCTCTGGCGTAATTGTCGAAAATTACGAAATGATAAGTCTTGGTTACGTTTGATCTTTTTCTGTACAACATAATCTAACGGTAAAAGATAAAGTTTACCGTTAGACAGACTTACCCAACAGCTTTGGCCAGAAGGAGTTATTTTAAGCTTCTGTACCTGGAGTTTCATCTTCTGGCGGATTATTTACAGCTTCTTTTAATTCTGGATTATGGGCTTTCTCCCAGATGCGTTCGCGGAGTTGTTGCATAATCTTGGGATTAAGCTTAAGAAAGGTTTTGGCAGCTTCCCGACCTTGACCTATGGTTTCATCACTATATTTGAAAAATGACCCTGATTTAACAATTTCACCATATTGAATTGCCAAATCAACTATCCCTCCGGTTACGGAAATACCCTCGGTATTCATAATATCAAACTCAGCTTCTTTAAAAGGAGGAGCAACTTTATTTTTGACAATTCGAGCACGATGTTGAGAACCAACGGTCTCACCAGAACTCGTCTTGATATTTGCAATTTTACGAACATCAATTCTGACCGATGCATAGAATTTCATTGCAAGACCACCAGGAGTGGTTTCGGGGTTGCCAAACATAACGCCAATTTTTTGACGTAGTTGATTGGTAAAAATCACCGCAGTATTTGATTTTGATATGGCACCGGTTAACTTACGAAGTGCTTGAGACATTAATCTGGCTTGAACACCCATCATTGAATCACCCATTTCGCCTTCAATCTCAGCTTTAGGAACAAGGGCGGCAACTGAATCAATGACAATTACGTCGACAGCATTTGAGCGAACTAACGTCTCGACTATTTGGAGTGCCTGTTCACCATTATCAGGCTGGGATATGAGCAAATCGTCGAGATTAACACCGATAGTGGTGGCGCGCTGAGGATCAAGAGCATGCTCGGCATCAATAAAAGCGGCGGTGCCTCCGGCTTTTTGGGCTTCGGCAACCACATGGAGACAAACTGTGGTTTTTCCTGATGCTTCAGGTCCAAAAATTTCTGTAATTCGTCCTTTAGGAATGCCGCCAACCCCGAGAGCTAAATCGAGAGGGAGGCACCCGGAGGGAATGACATCAATTTTTTTTGTCTGCTCAACTTCGCCCATGCGCATAATGGAACCTTCACCGTAGGATTTGGTAATTTGTTCCATAGCCAGGCGAACAGCTTCAAGTTTTTTTGAAGAAATCGAATTTGAATTAGTAGTACTTACTTTGGCGGGACGACCCATACAACTCCTTTTACACGTAATTTTTAATATAAGACGATAACAATTAAGTAATAACAAAGTTGACTAGATCATGTCAAGGAGTAAAACCGAAGAAAAGGCGAAGATAGTAAAATGATGTATGAGAGGTTATAATAGCAAAGCCTAAACAACCGGGGATTGGCGCAATTGGCTAGCGCGCACGGATGGGGTCCGTGAGGCTGCTGGTTCGAATCCAGTATCCCCGACCTAATCTTTAGAGCAAACAGACTTGATCCAGTAGTGAGAGAGGAATTATTTATGAACTGAATTTTGCTTTAGAAATGCCTGGTGTGACTTGAGGATGATCTTGTGGGCAACTTCTACGTCTTTCCACCCCTTCACAATAGCATGCTTGTTTTTTTCGAGCCGTTTATATTCAGTAAAGAAATGTGATATTTCTTTGAGAAAGTGTGGGGAAACATCTTTGAGACTAAAAATAGTGTCATGGATAGGGTTTTTTTGGGCTACTGCCAGAATTTTTTCATCTTCGCCATTTTCATCTTCCATCAACAGGACACCAATAGGGCGGGCAGCAATTAAGCACCCAGGGAACAGGTTTGAATCGTTGTAAATCATAATATCCAAGTGGTCTCCATCCAAGGCAAGTGTTTCAGGAATGTAGCCATAATCGACTGGATAAAAAAAGGGGGAATGAAGAACACGGTCGAGTCGAATGACACCATATTGTTCGTCAAATTCGTATTTGTTATGGGAGCCTCTGGGGATCTCGACAATGGCATTAACCTCTTTGGGAGCATTAGCGCCCAGCGGCAGATTGTGGTACATAAGTGTCGTATTATACACAAAGTATGTGTATATGTTCAAATTGATTCTTTTTAGGTTATACTAGGTGTACCTTATGAAGATTGAAGAGATAATTCAAGAGACATTGCAAAGTATTGATAACCACAACCGAACAAATAGAGAAGAAAAGCGACGCTATAAAATGCTTAGTAAGGCCCAGGCACAATGGCGCCAGCTGGTGATGGACAGAATTAATGACAGAATTGGGGACTGTTAGCGTTTCGCCCATCAATGGACGGACTACACTACCGTTTCGGTGATTGTTTGGCGCGGCGAGCTTTGCCACCTGTTCCAACTTTACGACGTTCGCGAACGCGGGCATCGATGGTTAGTAAACCAGCTGCTCGAAGAACTGAAGTGTGTTCGGCACTGATCTCTTTAAGAGCCCGAGCTAGGGCAACAGTAAGGGCTTCAATTTGGCCGTGTTTACCACCGCCGAGAATGGTGGCAGTATAGTGGTATTTATCTTGGGTATGAGTGACTTCGAAAGGTAGCTCATATTGGCTATGATAAAAGACTGAGGAAAAATATTTTGCCACGGATTGATCGTTTACTTTTGACTCACCCTTGCCAGGATATAATTTTATGGTGGCAACAGCTGATTTACGTCGGCCGACAGTAAAAGTATATTGATCTTTTTTGGGAGTTGTAGTTTTTGGCATAATTTAAAGTTGCTTTGGTAATTTATCAGCGAAGGTATGTTTATCGTCAACAAAAAGTTTGAGACGAGACATTCGTTGATCACGAAGACGATTTTTGGGTATCATGCCTAAAACAGCATGATAAATAACTTTTCTCGAGTCTTTGTCGATCATTTCAGCCAAGGAAAATTCTTTCATATTACCGGAAAAAGCTGAATGAAAATAATAGGTTTTTTGTTTTAGTTTTTTACCAGTTGACTTAAGTTTATCAGTATTGATGGCAACAACATAATCACCCTGATCAAGATGATAGGAAAATTCAGGTTTGTTTTTTCCGATTAATAAGGCAGCAATTTTGGTAGCGACTCTTCCAAGACTATCGGTGGCAACATCGACTAGATGCCAATCACGTTTAATATTCTTGCCTGATTTTACGCTCGTCTTAGTTTTCATAATTATTTAGTATTTGGTTTTGCTTTAGCTTTGGGCTTGGAAGCAACCACTTTTTTAACGGTTTCCTTTTTAGTTTCTTTTTTGTCGACAGTTTTCTCGAGTTTAAGATTAAAAGGTTTAACGAGGGATATTTTGATAATTAGAGCATCATCACCCTGACGTCT
The DNA here is from genome assembly GCA_021817905.1 of bacterium. Classification (GTDB taxonomy): domain Bacteria; phylum Patescibacteriota; class Microgenomatia; order UBA12405; family UBA12405; genus JAMCSD01. The sequence goes on from JAKAFM010000006.1 coordinate 38,401, forward strand.
AGTTATTTTTTGTGTAGTTACAAAACTATTTTGGTGACCGGCAAAAACATCTGTCATTCGAGAACAAAGCAAATTTACCGTTGCTTGGTTCTGAAAATAGGTGAATAATTCACGGCGTGCGGAAAGATCGCCAACGAGAGCTAATCGGCACATTTTCTCAACCAGAGGTCGGACCGCTTTGACACGGGCTTCGGTTGTTTCGATGGCCCCATAAGTAAACAAACTCAAGGCTAAGTTTTTAAACAAAGCTTTTCGTTGATTATGGTTGCGGCCAAGTTTTTTGCCAAAATTACGGTGTCTCATATTATTTCCAAGTAAAACCTCGCTCTTTTAGCCAGGCATCAATAATCTTAAGTGATTTTTCACCAACATTTTTAGCTTTGCTAACTTCTAGTCTGCCGGCCTTCATCAGGGTTTCGATATTATAATAACCTGCTTTCTTGAGCGCATTGATGACCCGAAGGGGAAGTTCAATTTCTTCAATCGAGATGTCAGCACCTTGGGAGATGGGACCGGTAGAAATAGCTATGACTTCTTCTTCAAAATCTTTAGGGTCAACGATTTGTGCTAGTGAAGAAATCAAATCTTTAGTCGCTAGTTTTAGGGCGGTCAAAGGTTCAACCGAACCATCAGTCCAGATTTCAATAGTTAATTTGTCATAGTTGCTTTTTTTACCTAACCGGGTAGGTTCGACTTCGTAATTAACTTTAGTCACCGGGGTAAAGGTGGCATCAAGAATTATTTCGCCAATTACATCACTTTTTTGCTCTTTGGCCATAGTATAACCAACACCTCGTTCGACCGTAATTTCTGCATGAAAATGTGATTTAGTGTCAGACAGGGTGGCGATCACCTGATCCGGATTGGAAACCTTGCAGGTATCAGTATCCTGAATATCAGCCGCGGTAATGACACCAGAACCTTTTTTATCGATAACTAAATTGACTGGTTCGTCTTTGTGATAAGCAAACTTTATTTTTTTAAGATTTAAAGAAATTTCAACCAAATCTTCTTTAACTCCAGGAAGCGTAGTGAACAAATGGGTAGCACCATCAAATTTAACTCTGGTGATGGCGGCTCCGGGAATGGTGATTAAAAGAGTGCGTCGCAAACTATTGCCGACGGTGTGTCCAAACCCCCCAATCATAGGACTCATTTCAAACTTACCGTAAGTGGTAGTTTGTTTTACTGTTTTAACATGAAATTTGCTAGTATCGAGCATTGTTGTCTCCTTTTATTTTACCTTGAATAATATTCAATAATTAAATTTTCATTGATATCGTTGGCACTATCTTCGCGGTTGGGCGAACCGGTAATTTGACCTTCAATTTTTGTTTTATTAACATCGACCCATGAAGGTGACTTGAAATCCTTATCAAGTAAACGGCTGGTAGTACCTTCGATAGCTTTAGCTTTTGGAGAAACGGACACAATATCATCTTTTTTTACCTGATATGATGCGATATTTACTCTTTTGCCGTTAACTAAAATAGCACCGTGAAGGATGAGCTGACGGGCATGTGATCGTGAAAGGCCGATACCCATCTGGTAAACAGCGTTATCGAGACGTTGCTCAAGAAGGATAAGCAGGTTTTCACCAACCTTACCTTTCATGGTTTTAGCTTTTAAATAATAGTTTTTAAATTGTGTTTCCATTACGCCATATATTCTCTTTGCCTTTTGCTTGGCGCGAAGCTGGTAGCCGTAATCAGTTTGTTTTTTGTGACCTTTGGCACCATGCATGCCTGGAGGAGTAGCTTTCTTTTCCATGGGACACTTGGGAGAAAAACAACGAGCTCCCTTTAGGTAAAGCTTTTCGCCCTCAGCACGACATAAACGACATTTTGCATCACAGAGTAATCTTGCCATAGTTAAGCTCTCCTTTGTTTGGGAGGACGAGGCCCATTATGTGGAATAGCGGTGACATCCGAAATCATGTCGATATCGAAATCTTTTTTGGTGCGAAGAAAACGGAGAGCAGCATCGCGACCAACGCCAGGACCTTTTAAATAAACCGATAATTTTTTAATACCATATTTTTTGGCTTCTTCAAGGGTTTTTTCAATGGCAGTGGAAGCCGCAAAGGGAGTTGACTTGCGAGCACCTTTAAAGCCGGCATTGCCAGAGCTTGACCAGCAAAGACTGTTGCCCTTACTGTCGGTGACGGTGACTAAGGTGTTATTAAAGGTAGATTTGATATAAAGACGACCATCAACAATACTTTGATAGGTTTTCTTTTTAGTCGACTTATTGATTACTTCTTTTGGTTGGTCCATAGGTTATTTAATTACTTAGCAGCAGGTGCAGCCGGTTTAGCTGCCGTGGTGGCAGCAGAGTTTTGCTGAGCCTCAATTTTTGCCCAGGCTTCTTTGGTAAGTGAACCGACAGTTTTCTTTTTACCTTTTCGGGTACGAGCATTAGATTTTGTCCGTTGACCATGAGCCGGAAGGCTGACAATGTGGCGAATACCACGGTAACTGCGGATAGCTTTAAGTCGATCAATGTTTTCACGAATTTCTTTTTTAAGGTCGCCCTCGACAGTGAAGCTTTCAAGGGCCTTCATTAAGGAACTGACGTCTTCGCGGCTTAAATCTTTAATACGGGTATCAAGCTTGATTTTGGCTAATTTAGCCAAAGCTATGACATTAGTTGGTCCAATGCCGTAAAAACGGGTTAAACCGACCTGGGCACGTTCGTTGTCAGGAATATCTACTCCAGAAATTCTCATAATTAGCCCTGTTTTTGGGTGTGTTTTTTGGTGGAACAGATAATGCGCCTAACACCGCGGCGAATAACCACCTTACAATTTTTGCACCTCGGCTTAATACTTGATAAAACTTTCATAAAAAAGACTTTGCTATTGTAACAATAGTTTGGCCTAATATCAAAGAGGAAATTGTATTTAGCCCCGATAGACGATTCGGCCTTTATCTTTTTGGGGACTCAGGACCAGGGAAACATTGTCGCCAGGGATGACACGAATGTGATTTAGACGTAACTTACCGGCTAACATAGCAATAATAAGACTACCATCGGCAAGCCGGACACGAAACATGGCGTTGGGTAGACTTTCGGTAATAACACCTTTGACGGTTGGTTCTTGTTGCATTTAACGTAAATTAGTAGGTAACTAGTGGTATTGTATAGGTAAAATCAAATTCTGGCAATCCACCGGTATTATTGTCTTTAGACAGTGATGCCATGATTATTGGGTGAATTTAAATGATGCAAGTATTTTTTTAACCACCTGAGATTGAAGGTTTTGAGTGTTTTGGTTTTTTATACTATAGGCGATAGAAACAGGGGTTTGGTTAATCGTAATTCCACCGCAATCACCGCAAGTAGCGGAATAATTATCAACTTTATCAATTCCGGATGTTCTGGTGTAGCAATTTTTCTGATGATAATTACCAATCATAGTATCCACTATTTGTCCGCCAAACGATGAACAAAGTCCACCTCCAAAACCTCCTCCTAGATAGACATGAATTTCACCCTCAAGACCGGTTAAAGAAAACGCACCTTGATAGACACCTCCATTTTTCTGAATTGGACTGTCAATTTTTACTGTCCAATTTGATGGGTATTGAAAAGTATATCCAGTGGTTGGTTCGTTATAAGTTTGCCAGCCGGAAGTAGAATCAGAAACCGATGTTGGAACTGGTGTTGGAACCGTAAGTAACCCCGTTTTTGACTGAGATAACTGTTGACTATTTAATAAGGAATTTATTTTTTGCTGTTGGTATGCATAAACTGCAAAAATGGAAATTAACAAAATGCCGGTAAAAACAAAGGCAAGAGTTAGATTTTTGTAGTGCATATATTTATCTTAGCGCAGTTTGTCGATTTTCTTACAGATATCTTTAAAAATGGGTTCGACTGGTCGATTACCATTGACGTCATAAAGCTTTTTTTTGGATTTGAAATATTCTTTAATAGGAACAATGGTTTCGTCATAGGATGCCTGCCGATGAGCGATGGCTTCGGGGGTATTATCGGTTCGGTCGTCTTCCTGAAACTCCTTACCAAGTTTAGCGCGGCGAGCATTTATTTCATCAAAGGTAACACTAAGGTGAATGAGTAGTGAAAAAGGATGTTGCTTAGTTTTGAGAAAATATTCAATATATTTGGCTTGATTTAGGACTCGGGGAAAACCGTCAATTATAAAATTTTGATAATTAAGTTTCTGGAGTTTACCGACTAAAATATCAAAAATAAGGTCATCTGGAGCCCAGGTGCCATCATCAACAAAAGTCTGTACGGCGAGTCCGAGTGGAGTTTTGGCGGCCATTTCATCGCGAAGCAATTGGCCCATAGAAATGTGAGTTAACTGGTATTTTTGGGCAATTAATTCAGCTTGAGTGGTTTTGCCACAACCACTGGGGCCAATAATAAATAGATTAAGTTCCATACTTTAGAGGTAGTTAATTATAAATGCGGATGATTGAAAAAGACTAGTAGCTGATTTTTTCGTAGCGATACATTTGAACGACATTTTCAATTTTACGAGTTAATTCGATAATAACTGAAACAACGATAAGAACACTGGTTCCACCAATTGTTAAAGAGGTTATGCCGGTTATGTTTTGAACAATTGAAGGGATAACAGCAATTAGACCTAAAAATACTCCACCAATAATCATAACCCGGTTGACTAAATATTGGAGACGTTTTTCGGTGGCAATACCAGGTCTAATACCGGGGATAAAACCACCCGATTTGCGCAATTCTTCGGCAACATCTTTGGGTTTAAAAACTACCGAGGTGTAGAAAAAAGTGAAAGCAACCACGAGCACGAAATAGAAGACACTATAGAAGTAACTACTGGTCCTGAAAATTGAAGATATATGAATACCAATATTGGCAATGAGAGGATATGGAAGCTTAGAGGTAAATTGACCAATGAGCGAGGGGGCGGTTGCCAAAGAAACTGCAAAGATGATAGGCATAACACCGGCAGTGTCAATTTTAATGGGCAAATAGGTAGTTTGTGAACGACGAGCATAGTTTACCGGGATGCGTATAACCGCTTCTTCAACCATAACAATACCACCTACCAAGACTAAGGCTAAACCGATAAAACCAAGGATATTAAACAATGTTTGGGGATTGCTAAAATCTGTTACCTGCAATGTTTGGAAGATGGAAATAGGCAGTCGAGAAATAATGCCAGCAAAGATGATGGTAGATATGCCGTTACCAACACCATAGAGGTTGATTTGTTCGCCTAAGAAAATCATAACCATAGTCCCGGCGACCATACTGGCAACCAAGGCTAAGATCAATAAAGGCGGTAGTATAGGAATTATATTTTGTGAGCGAAGAATTCCGTACATACCTAAAGACTGGACAACTGACAAAGGAACCGTTATAAAGCGGGTATATTGGTTAATTTTGGCACGACCATACTCCCCTTCCTTGCTTAGTTCTTCAAGTTGAGGACTGACCATGGTGAATAGTTGCAACATAACTGAAGCATTAATGTATGGATTAAGTCCGAGCGCAGCGATTGAGAAATTTGCTAGCGTACCACCAGAAAAAATATCCAAAAGTGATAGGAGTTGGTTTTGAGCAAAAAAACTATGAAGTAAGGTTAAATTGACACCAGGAACCGGAATATGGGCGATTAATCGGAATAAAATAAGGACACCAAGAGTAAAAAGTACTTTACGACGTAAAAGAGGTGTTTTTAGACCTTCGGTGTAAAGGCTAAGTAGCTCTGTCGCTTTGCTCATACTTCGATCTTACCACCGGCCTCCGTAATTTGTTCTTTGGCTTTTTGAGTGAATAATAGACCTTTAAAGGTTAGCTTTTTGCTAAATTTTGGAGCGCTCGTAATTTTGAAGTGGGTATAAAGATCAACTTTTTTCTGGAGCTTAGCGATGGTAACAATCTCCTCGGACTTAAACCATTTTTCTATGTAACCGAGATTGACCGCAAATGGTTTAGATTTGGCCAAGACACGATGTTTACCTCGAAGGAAAGGGGTTCTTTTGATCCATGATTTTTTGATTTTGGAACCGTCAAATGTTAGTTTGTTGGTGCCGCGAACTTTGTCACCTTTGGCACCACGACCAGTAGTATGGCCGCCAACACCTGAGCCGTAACCACGACCGACACGTTTCTGACTTTTAGCAACAATTTTGAATAATGAGTTTAGGATTGTCATATTATTTCTTTAAAACTGATAGCGCTTTTAGGGCAGCCCAAACATTGAGTGATTTATTTCGGGTACCAATAATTTTACTGACTATATCTTTAATACCGGCAACTTCAACTACAGCACGAACAGGCCCACCGGCAATCAAACCGCTTCCAGCTTTACCTGGGCGTAATAAGATAACAGCAGCTTTATATTTGATGCGAACACTATGAGGAATAGTGCCATTAACTACAGGGACGAGAATCATATCTTTGTGGGCTTTTTTAGTGCCTTTAGCGATAGCATCGGCGACACTTTTAGCCTTACCTAGTCCGACTCCAACTTTATTCTTCTTGTCTCCAGAGACAACTAGTGCAGTAAAGGAAATTTGGTTGCCACCCTTAGTTTTATTGGAGACGCGCTTAATTTGAACGACTTTGTCGGTAAATTCCGAATCACGCTCTTTGGTAAATTTTTTATCAATGGTTATTTCAGAAATTGGCATATACGATTAAAATTTTAAACCATTTAAACGGGCCCCATTAGCCAAGGCTTTAACCCTGCCGTGATAGCGGAATAATCCTCGATCAAAACGAACTAGGATTATTTTGGCAGCAGCGGCTTTGGTAGCAATATCTTTGCCAACGGAAGTGGCAATTTCGGTTTTTGTGCCTTTTGATTTAAGCGCTTTAGAAGAGCTGGCGACTAAGGTTCGCCCGTGTTTGTCATCAATGATTTGAGCCCAAATATTTTTATTGGTGCGATGAACTGAAAGACGAGGAATACCAAGATTGGTTTTTAGTTTACCCCTAACGCGCTGTTGACGGCGTAAACGTATGTTTTGACTAATCATAATTAGGTTTTAGCGGTCTTTCCCGGCTTTAACTTAATAACTTCAGAGAGATAGCGAATACCTTTGCCCTTATAGGGCTCGGGGGGTTTAATTTTGCGAATATTACTTCCCATTTGACCGACTATGGTTTTGTCGCAACCGGTAACGAGAATTTTGGTGTCTTCAGTAACAGTAAACTGAACGCCGTCAGGAGCGGTGATAACTACGGGATGAATATAGCCAGCGATGACTGTAAGTTTATTACCGGCGACAGAGGCTTTGTATCCAGTGCCACGAATTTCGAGTTCTTTTTTCCAAGGAGTGACTACCCCGGTAATCATGTTATTTAAATGCGCCCGGATAGCACCATGTTGAGCGCGAGTGCGGCGATCTTCACCGATACGGATAACGTGGAGTTCTTTATCTTTAATTTCGATTGATAATCGATCAGGAACAATGAGCGCTAATTCGCCCTTGGGACCCTTAACAACTACCTGGTTACCATTGACGGTAACAGTAACTGATTCGGGGATAGTGATTAGAAGTCGGCCGATGCGGGACATAGTGTTTAATAAATTTCAGCAATAACCTCACCACCAAGATGGGCTTTAACGGCTTGGCGTTGTGACATAAACCCTTTGGAAGTAGAAACAATAATAAGTGAATGATTAGTTTTTCCCCAAGGTAAGCTAGTAACGCGGTGATAAACACGACGACCTGGTGTAGAAAAAAAGGAGACGGAGGTCAATTTCGGCTCACGGTGGTCATATTGAAGGTTGACTGTTAATGTTCTATCTTCAACTGAAAAACCGTCAATAAAATCGTTTTTCTTTAAAACCTCAGATAAGGCCACTTTTACCTTTGAAGTCGGGGCGGTAACAGTAAGACGACCGGCCAAATAGCCATTTTTGATGCGGATAAGAAAATCATGTAAGGGACTGTTTGTCATAGTTGTTTACCAGCTTGATTTTTTAACTCCAGGTAATGAGCCGGCATGAGCTAACTTACGAAAACATAAACGGCATAGACCAAACATACGTATATATCCACGAGGACGACCACAGAGCTGACAACGGTTGTGATATTGTACTTTATGCTTTAGTGTTTTGAGTTCACGGGCAATTTTTGCTTTATTGGCCATACTTATTTTTCAAATGGAAAACCTAGGGCAGATAGTAACATTTTTGCTTCGTTTTGAGAAGAGGCAGATAGTGAAAGTGTGATTTGAACACTGCGAATTTTGTTGATTTTATCTAGATCAATTTCGGGGAAATAGGTCTGGTCCTTGATGGTTAAATTGTAGTTTCCTTCTTGGTCAAATGCTGATTGAGGCATACCTCTAAAATCGCGAAGGCGAGGAAGAACTAAATTAAACAACTTGTCAACAAAATCGTACATGTGTTGGTTACGAAGGGTAACTTTGAGAGCTAGAGGGTCACCTTGGCGAAGTTTGAAACTGGAAACAGCTTTTTTGGCTTTACATAGTTTTGGCTTCTGACCAGTAATAGCCATAATTTCGGTTTTTGCGGCAGCAAGAGATTCCTGACTCTCACGGGCATCCGGAACTCGGTAATTGATGACGACTTTGTTGAGATGAGGAAGGGCAAAAACATTGGTAATGCCGAGATCTTTGCCAAGTTTTTCTTTAATTTGATTTGTAATGTCGTTTTTAAGCATACTTATTTACCTACCTTAACGTCTAATACGGTTTTACATTTTTTACAAATTCGGTGTTTTGAACCAGAGGTATCGATTTGATAGCCTATACGAGTGAGCTTCTTACAATGAGGACATACTAGGGCAACTTTGGATACGAGAATTGGACGCTCATGCTCAATAATTCCACCCTTTTGGTCCCCTTGGGCTTTGGTATGTTTTTTAAAAAGATTTAAACCCTTGATAACAATGGTATTTTGTTTAGGAAAGGCGACAGTGATGGCCCCTGATCGACCCTTATCTTTTCCGGTAGTTATAGTGACAGTGTCACCTTTAATCAGTTTCATACCTAATAGACCTCTTTTGCCATTGAAGCAATTTTGGCAAATCCTAAATCTTTAATTTCACGGGCAATTGGTCCAAATATGCGAGTTCCGCGAGGATTATTTTGACTGTCAATGACAACTCCAGCATTGTCGCTGAAGCGAATATAGGAACCATCATTTCGGCGAAATTCTTTACGGGTGCGAACAATGACCATTTTAACTT
>JAKAFM010000007.1 GCA_021817905.1 bacterium
CAACCGACGGATCATGGGCCTGCCTTTATTTGAGGATCGAAGACCTCCGTCCGTCAACCGACGGATCATGGGCCTGCCTTTGCTTATTGAAATGCTAAAAAGCAAGTGATAGCCTACGCATATGGGTAGGCGATCAGAAATAGAAATTTTAGGTTCAATTTTTCAAAAAGCCCAAACTGGTGCCTATCAACCCACACCTACGGAAGCCAAAGTTTTAGCTAAATTTGGGGATTTAGAAACTACTGTTGTAGGAATATTACATCCACTGATGGCACGAGATGTTAAGCTAAGTCGATCAGATTTAAGAAAAGTTAAAAGATACGAAGATCTAAATGCAGTAGTTCCTCCGTTAGGCCAAGACTTAAAAAATCAGCGTAACTTTTCTCCCACCTATAACCACGTTCCCGCATTAGCAGGCCTAGACGACATGCTGGAAGGCTTCCCAACCTTTCGCAAACACTAAGAGTGAAAAAAATCATCATTCTCATCCTTTCTTTTGCCCCGATGGTCGTTTTGGGTTATGCCTTGTCCCTGATTATTGCCAAATATATACTGCCTTCTAATAAAATCATCACTACCCCTCTCGCCCGCCCCTCATTCCATTTGCCAAACCTTAACTTGGTTATCAACCCTACTCCTTCATCTCCAATTCCCAGTCCTTCAGCTCCCTCCACTATCCCCGTCAAATATAAACCACTACCTACCACCGACCAAACTCCTTGGGGAATTTCCAAACAAATTGCTCCCGATACCTGGACCATGAAGATTGCCATGGATCCCACTATGGCCACCCCTCAAGACATCCTCGCCGCTCTCAATAGTTACCGTCAACGGCACGGTTCCCAACCATTAACCTGGGACTCTAAATTAGCTGACTTTGCCCAAACCAGAGCCGACTATCTTAATTCCATTCATGCCACCGATAACCATCAAGGCTTTATCGATTTTCTTGACAATCAAAATGGATATCAAAAATTAGGATTTACCGCCTTAGGTGAAAACATTAGCACCGGCTTTCGCCTTATCGGAGTCCATCTCATTGAATGGATTTTTGCCGGTGACAAACCTCATAACGATAACCAACTCGACAATCGCTGGAATTATGTTGGCATCGGCGTCCATGCCACCGCGGTTTCTATCATTTTCGGTACCGGCAAAAACTAAATTTAAGCCAAACAAATTACATATCGTATACATACTTGACAATAATCATATTAGTCTTATAATACAAGACTATAGTATGAGAAATCCGAATATCTTAAGAGGTCTTTCTACTTTAGCCATCATTGCCGGAATTACCACAGGATGCGCTACTCGAACCGGCCAAAGCCCAGGATTTGACACACCAGCCGCCACGGCTACTACCTCACCTCTAAATCCCGCCGAAATACCACAACTTAAATTAGTCTCCCCTGCCAACCCCACCGAAATTCCCATTCCTCGATCCCTGCAACCCTTGGTCGATATGGGTTTTAACCAAGAAGATATACAATTTTTCACCGTTATCGGAGCAACACTTTCCCACCCAGGTGATAAACCAGTTAAAACCGAATTATTTCAATATCGGGGTTCCGGAGTACTTTGGACAGCCGAAGATTCATTTAGACTCCCAGAAGATAAAATGGTTTGTGTCTTTGGTCCTGGTCAAGGCTCCACTGCCGAAGGCAAGCAGTACCTTTCTAAACTAACAGGTAAAGCTACCATTGCCACCAAAAATGGTGTTCCTCAACAAAAAGAATACCAATGCTACCAAAACGACATATCGAAATTACCGCCCAAGCAACTGACTAATTTCAACATCGATTCTGGTGCCCAACTATTCATTGTCGATACAGCTACCAACAATCCACTCAACAATTTCATCAACACTACATCTTATCCTTCGTTCGATCCAGACAATCCTCAAACCTAACGATTATTAAACCGTCGTATGCCAAAAGAACTATCCAAAATGCTAGCCGCTGTATCACTTATGACCGCACTTTCGGGGTGTATCGGAGTTGGCAATGAAAACATCCTTTCATCCCCAACCCCTGTTCAACCCTGTGATCCGTCTCACGATTATACCCGAATCAACCCAGATGGCACTTTCACCCCCTGCTCCACCAAAAAATCAATTATTTGTTCAGATAATCAACCAACCACTGTCGTATTAGCCAACGATAAGTACATTCAACGCCCCAATGAGCCAACCATGGCATTAAAAGCCGGCGATAGTCTATCTATTCCGGCAAATAACTGCGTCGTCTTTTCTAAAAAATAACCCATAATATGTGGTATAATAATTACATGAAACTTACCACCGATATCATCAAAATAGCTTGCGCCCTAATCGCCATCATTGCCCTCTTTGCTATCGCCCAAAATTTTCTCAAAAATCAGGCCGTTACCTCATGTTTGGCCGCATCATCTCAAGAAGTAACTATTGGCGACCAAAAAAGTATCTATCCCAACAAAGACATCTATCAAATTTGTATGACCGACAAAGGCTACATGACTTCCTGGAAATAGTGTCCTATAACTTGACTTTCTACGTATTTAATATACAATATAGGCCAGTCTTTTAAAGTTAACAACTAGAGGAGAGAGCGAAGTACAACGAAAGTTATACTTCGTTTCTCCTTTGGCTGTTACCGTGTCCGTAACACTTAAAAAGTGTGTGCGGAACAGCCAAAGTATTATTTTAAGTAATCGTTGGCACAGCGCTAACTGATTGGTTAAAGTAATGTTCTTTAACAATCTCTTTCTAATTTTTTGCAAAGTGTGTAAATATTGTTTGTTTTCGTGATCTATCTTCCCTTCCCTCCTGTGGTTCTATCATCCACGATTGTGTGCGTCTCAGACGTATAGAATCGTGGATGTAATAGTTCCAGAAAAATTTTTTTTAAGGAGGTGTGAATTAAAGAAAAGTAGTCAGAGCAACAACTTGCCCAGGCAAGGCAAGATGGTTAATTCCCATTCTCAAGGGAATCAGCCTAATCATTCGCTCGCTGCGAAAGCCTTTAGAGAGCGTCAAAAACGCAGGCTTAACAGCAGTATCTCAAGCCAGGTACGCGTATCAAATCAAGTAAGTATAGAAAGGAAGAAAATCGTGAAAAAATTTTTCAGCAACCCAATAGTTCGTATTGTCAGTGGGATAATCGTCCTAATTCTCATTGTTGGCGCATGCATTGTCACACAAGGTTTGGGGCTTTTAGCGCCAAAACCAAGCGCAACTGCAACGCCCATCACAGCAATACCGACTGCAATCGCTGCCGTCGTTTCAACACCAGTTCCGTCGACAACCGTCCCGTGCGACACCATCGAGGTTTCTACCGATGGCGGTAAATCATGGACCAACAGTGGAGAGGATATTGCCACCGAGGCAACTCTTGACCTGGGTGATCGCACTACTTGGACCAGCCGTCGCACCGTAATTCCCAGCAAGGCCTGGAATGTTGCGTTAACCGCAGACGAATTGAAACAGGTCGAACAGACTTGGCTCGATGTCCGTGCCAATGCGTGCACCACCGACATGACCGTATTCGCCGGTGGCTTTCAGATGGGCAGCGTCAAATTCAACGGCGGCGTGCTCTTTGCATTCCGCGGCTCGCGCGAATTTAAAGTTCGCAATGGCGAAGTCGTGCTTTGGCATGACATCGCGCATCGCGACAAGGACCTTGGTCGTATAGTCGATCAGATAAAGAAGGGAAACTTCGATATCAAAGGTCCGCTTGCACTCGCAGTCGCCGACGGTCTCAAAGACATCAAGGTCGTCGCCGACTTCCTGGCCGCTCGCCCCAACGTGAAGATCGTTATCCTCCCGTAGCATAGGCTACCATTCACAGAGTCAACCTTCGGGTTGACTCTGTGACCCACGGGGGTTTTATTGCGCAAGCACAAAAACAAAACAAACACACAAGCAAAGAAAAAGAAAGAGATTAGGGTAATCCGGTGGACACCGGATCTGATGAGCTCTAATTGTTTAACTACAATCCCGAGGGCGAAACCCTATGATCAAGAAAAACAAACCTTTAGTCACCGTCTACATGCCAATGTACAACACTGGCAAATATGTCGCCGCCGCTATCGAAAGTATCCTCAATCAAACCCATCGCCATTTTGAATTTATCATCATTGACGACTGTTCTACCGACCGCTCCTACCAAATTGCCAAGAAATACGCCAAAGTCGACAAACGTATTCGTCTTTTTAAGAATGCCCAAAATCTTGGCGTCAGCGCTACTTCCAATTTCGCCGTTTCCATAAGCAAGGGCAAATATATCACTCGGATGGATTCCGATGATCTCGCTCCAGTTTACCGTCTCGAGCGCCAAGTCGCTTACCTGACTGCCCACCCCCAGACTATTGCTGTTGGTGGACAATGTGTCATTATCGACAAACGCGGTAACTTCATTGGCACCAAAAACTTTCCCCTCTACCCCAAAGAAATTACCGACATGTTATTTTGGGCCATGCCCATTCAACAAGGCACTATGATGATTAATAAATCATTACTGCCCACTGATTTCTATTGGTATCAACCCAATCTTAGTTCTGCTGAAGAAATTAATCTCATTTTTCGCTTAACCCGTTTTGGGAATATTGCCAATATCAGTGATACGCTGCTTTTCTATCGACACTTAAATACCAGTCTTTCACATCTTAATCCCAAAAAGACCTTTGCTCTTACCCTTAACAGTCGCCTAGAAGCTTTACGTTTAGGATTTAAACCATCCTTAAAAGCTATCGGTATCAATGTCGTCCAAATTTTCATCATTGCCCTATTACCCAATTCGATTATCAATCAATTGTGGTACTACATTCGTGGAGTCAAACAAATAAGTTACGGCTATCAAATTGAGTCTATAATCAATTAATGTCTATCCTCGCCTGGATAAAAGCTCATTGGTCTATCCTTTTTCTTTGCTTTGTAGTTGCCCTCATTTGTAGTACCAACTTTACTCCCCACACCTGGTTGATCGGCTGGGACAACATTATGCCCGAATTTAATATTGGGCTTAACCTAAAGCGTTCTCTCTTTGCCGTTTGGCAAGAATATCAGGGATTAGGTTTAGTTGGCGGTATGGCCCACGCCACCGATCTAATTCGCGAAATTATTGTATTTCCCTTCACCCTTTTTGTACCTGCCCACCTCATCCGTTATGGTTGGCACTTTTTTCTCCTCTTTCTTGGCGCCCTCGGACTTTATAAACTATTACGTTCAGAATTTAAATTCTCAAACGCCCTGGCATTATCTGGCAGCCTTTTTTATCTGCTCAATTTCGGCACCATTCAATATTTTTGGGCCACCCTTGAATCTTTTTCCGCCTTTTGGGGTTTCTTTCCTTGGTTAATGCTGGCATTATTTCAAGTCCTTCAGTCCCCCACTCGCCGCCATTTCCTCTTTTTTACCCTCATTAATCTATTGGCCATCCCTGCTTTTTACGTCCAAACTATTTTTATCGTTTATATGCTTTGCGTTGTCCTTGTTTTATTTTCTCATTTTATCTTTTCCGCTAGAAATTCGTCATTAAAAATTAGACATTATTTTAAATTATTTTTAATAATCTTAATCCTCAATTCCTTTTGGCTTTTACCCCTTAGCTATTTTGTTACCCATGACCTCAAAAATCCCACCCTCGGCATGGGTAATATTGAATCATCAGAGGCCAGTTTCATGCGCAACGTCAACCGAGGCACCCTTCCTGATTTTCTGCTTTTACGCAATTACTATTTTGACTTTTCCAATAACGGCCAACCCTTTATGGCCTCATGGGACACCCATTTTGCCAATACCTACATCCTTATCGCCGGCTATCTTCTTTCTACTCTAGTCATTATTGGATTCATCAGGTTGCTCATTACCAAAAAAAATCCTCTTTATCTCAGCCTTTTACTATTCTTTTTGCTCGTTTCAATTGCCCTCCTTTCCGCCACCCCTCCTTTTTCCCTTGTCAATGATCTCCTCCGAAAAAATTCCCTCCTTAATCAAATCTTTCGAGCTCCTTTTACAAAATTTGTTGTTCCTGCTGCCTTCACTTTTAGTTGCCTTGTTCCCTTTGGTCTCAAAACACTCACCGATCTCGTTACCGCACTGAAATATAAAATGCATCACCTCCAAAGATATACCTCACTTGCCTTCATTATTCTGCTATTTATCTATAGTTTCCCCGTATTCCAAGGAAATTTTATTTATCCTCAGCTTCGCCAAAATATTCCTCCAGAATACAGTCAACTTTTTGCCTATCTCAACTCCCAGCCATCAACCGCTCGGATTGCCAATCTCCCACAAGGAAGCTTTTGGGGCTGGACCAACTATAACTATAATGTCACCGGTTCCGGCTTCCTTTGGTATGCTATTCCCCAACCAATTCTCGACCGAGCCTTTGATGCCTGGAACCTTAATAACGAACAATATTATTGGCAACTAACCTATGCCTTACAAAGCCAAAATCCCCAACTCCTCTCCGTCATATTAAGCCAATACAATATTGAATATGTTTTATTCGACAACCATGTTGTCTATTTAGACGAAAAAGTTTATGCCAAGCTTTCGCTCGCCACCAAAGAATTATTGCCCCAAGTCCCAGGTCTCACCTTAGAAAAATCCTTTGGTAAACAAATCCAACTCTATCGATTTCATCAACCCACTCAGCCTTATTTAGTCACCAACCTTCCAAATATAGACAACCCCAACTATTACCACCAAGACACAGCTTTTAGTAATTTCGGTGATTATAGAACTCAAATACCAACAACTTATGCATTACCTTATGCCAATAGTTTCACCGCTCGACCTCAAAACGAAATCAACCCCCTTATTTCTCACCCCACCGACCAGCCTCTTGTGGCACTCCCCATCACTTCGTATCTCAACCCACAATTAACTCCATCAGGATCAATCCAATCTGACCAAAGTAACCAATTCATCCGTCTTACTGCCACCAAAAACCATTCGCTACTGCCCATAAATTTTCCTCAACTTACCTATAACCAAAGTTATCTTATCAAACTTACCTATCGACACCTTTCGGGATATCCACTTTTAGTGTCGATTGCTAGTAATGATTTAAAACATTTATATACCAACATTTTGCTCGATAAATACACCAACTGGAAAGACGCCTGGTTTGTTATCCCACCTGAAACAACCGACAACTCCGCCAGTGGAATCACCATTTTACTGGACAACACCTCCTTCGATCAGCAAGCTTCTATTAACGACATAAAAGACATCAAAGTCTATCCATATGCCTACACAAAGCTAACAAACTATGTCACTCCATCTGTTCCTGTCAGCGCCACTCCTCGCCAATATCTCCCCTCCCAGTCACTAATCTTTATCTACAAAATATCGCTAGATACTAAAGAGTATAGTTCAAATGCGAAATACTTAATTTTGCCTCAAAGCTACGAACCTGGCTGGCTCGCCTTCTATCTTGACGGGCTAACCCCCCACTTCCTTACTAATCATCAAAAGGTTGATAATTGGGCCAACGGCTGGTCCTTGCCCACTACCAATCCAGCAGTTATTTACTGCCTCTTCTGGCCACAAATATTGGAATTTATCGGCTTAATCATACTTCCGGTTCCCTTCCTTTGGCTACGAAAAAGAAACCCATAATATTTGCATTCTATACACATCTGCTATATACTATAAGCATACTTTAGTATAAATTCTTGGCTTTGCGCCATCTAATTTGTAGCTAAAGCGGTACCTTAACAATACGACCGCAGAGCTTTGAGATACCCTTCCAGCTCCCATTTTTGGAAGTTGAGAGGGTATCTCAATTCAAGAGAAAATCAAAACCCAACATAAGGAGTCAGTCATGTTTTTTCAAAAAAAGTCGTCAGTATGGTCTATTAGCCTGGTAACAATGCTTTTCGCATTTGCTATCGTTTTTTCAACAAATAAGAAAGCTAACGCTGAAGATACTAAACCAGTCAAGCCATTCGAAATTACAATTAACTCGCTAATCAGCGCCCCTTATGGACACTGGCCGATTCTACCCCATTTTATAGTCACGAACACGTTAGACAATGACCGCTTTGTAACTGTCACCACAACTGTTGGTGGACTTGCTTGGGGAGGATCAGTAACCAACTATACTTTCCCAGACACGGGAGGATACGGATGGACAATCAGCAACATGACCGGCAGCTCCGACAGCATGACTATAACCTGGAATGGTTGGATTAATGGCCATTCTTCAGTCAAAGTCGGCTTTCAAACAGACACTCAGTCATGGACCAATCCATACACAGTCGAGTTCCTCAAAATGCAAGTGGAAAACAAAATTCTCACCTCTACCATGACACTCACACCTGGTCCCGGTCTTTCTGGCACAATGAGTGCTGATCGCATCGAAAATCAAGCAGCACCAATTTACTGGCTCAATTTAACTACAACATCCATCTACATGGGTCAATTCTCGGCACCAAAACCTTTCACCTCTAACTGTAATTTGATTGGACTCCCCAGCGGATATTATGGAAACTATGCCCGCACATTTGAATACCATCAATGGTCATTCGAATATGTCAGTGGCGGACCAATCTGTGAAATAGATGCTAACATAATCACTAACGCCGGTAACTACGATAGTATAATCCCTGTCTCAACTACATTCACCGCACCAAAATCACAAGTCATTGTTGACGGCGGACTTATGTTATCCACAGGAAACGTCTATAGTGGAACAGTAACTGGCAAGTACGAAATCGGCATCGGCGTTTACAACAACAGCCCATATACACAAACCTTAGTAAACTTCAGCTTTTCAGACCAACCAAATCACATTCTCCCGACAGAGTTTGACTGCGTGATTGGTCAACTTCCAAACCAGAACATTACTGTCATCCTCGACGGTAATTCATCTGGTTCTTTTAGAGGACACATATACGGGCTGCGTCCATGGTCAGGAATTCGCGTAATTTGTCAGGAAGTCCCTTTGCTACCCAGCCAATACACATACACCTTCATCGCTACCGACCAATATGGAGTACCTTCTTTTGGACATTACGTGACCGTCAACGTTAGTCTCAAACAAGTTTTCTTTCCTCTCGTTATGCATTAACCCCCTCCCCCACCAGGCTCGGTCAATCTTTCGGGATTGACCGAGCACCCCCGGTGGCTCTCAGCCAAAAACCAACAAAAACATCTGCGGTCGTATTAACAACACTACTAACTATTACTCATTTATTGATTTTGTTATTAAGTTAAAAAAGCATTGCGCTTTTGGTACTTTTTACAAAAATCCGTTCTTTAACAATACGACCGCAGAAGTATCTCTAATTTTTACAAAACCCTAAGTGAGAACTCTTTTGAGTGGGCCTCTCCCCTTTCAAATGAGTTCTCACCCAATAATGGGTTATAGAGAAAAGGAGATACAATGTTTTTTTCTAACAACAGACGTTTATGGTCGATTAGCATAGCTACGCTAGCATTTGCCGTAGCGTTTTTTATAATCGGAGGAATCGCAAAGGCTGATGACAATCCGTATGTAACAATGACAACGACAGTCAGTCCCTCTTACATTGATCAGCCGTTTTCAATTACATCGGAACTTCACAACAACACTAATAACTATGAGCATGTCGCGTGGCAAATATACGTTGACCCTAGCGAAATAAGTTGGACCTGGCCATTTAGTTTCACAAAAGACCAAACACTTTGTCAGATCAACAACGCAGCCTTGACCAGTATCGAACCATATATGTATTTTGAGTCCGTCATAGCAGGTATAGTCATCACCCCAGGTGAAACCGCCTCGATCAGCTGCGGTTTAACCAGTGCATCCCCGATTAATACCCAGATACGGACTTGGGCAACCTGGGATCAACCTGCAGTCTACGCAACCAATATAGTCAGCGTCAGCGTAGCGAGTCCCGTCGACTTTAGTCTCAATGTTTTCCAGTTACCCTATCCAACACCGGGATATTCGTTTGGTATCGGAATGGCAATAACGTCTGTGTTTTCTTATACGGGTCAAATCGCCTTATCTATCCCCGGAGGAATTAATATTCCCTACTTTTGCAACGGCCCATCAACGTGTTTCTTGAACTTCGGAAGTTCGGATAAATCAGGTAGTAGTACATACTATCTGTACGGTCATGTAACTGTTACCGACAGTTACACATTTACGGCAACTTTCACAGAAATAAACACAGGAATTACGAAAACAATTACCACTGAAGTGTACCTCGCAGCCACCCCAACCCCGCCACCACAGATTATCTATATAATTCCTAGCCCAATAACCCCCGGAAAAACTATCACTATTCAAGGTTCATTTTTAAGTCTTCCGGGAAACCAAAATGGTCTTTCAGTCTGGTTTACTGACCCAGCGACCGGAGGAACTAACTGGTTAAGTTATAATGATGTGATTGCTGCCGGAGGCTTCTGGAACTCCAACACCATAATACTAAATGTTCCAGAAAACTTGTGGCCTTGCCGCAACATCGTCGTTACAGTAGTTAGAGAAAATAGCTATTCAACGCCCTATCCAACAAGAACAAAATGTTTTAACTACTTTCCAATCGTTATGCATTAACCCCCCTCCTCCACCAGGCTCGGTCAATCTTTCGGGATTGACCGAGCACCCCCGATGGCTCTCAGCCAAAAACTAACAAAAACATCTGCGGTCGTATTAATTCAAAAACCTTCAAACTATCCACTCAATTTTCCTCGTAAACCTCATCATGCGTCCCGACTTTAACAAAAACAGCCATATCACCTTCAACCACATAAATCATTCTAAATCCTCTATCTATAGATATACTCCAATAATTTTTCAATTTACCAATTAATTTATGTTTTCTTAATGAAGGATGATTCGCATTACTCGAGAACAATTCCAACTGTTTTAATATTAAACGATATAATTCTGGATCTCTTTTCTTAATTTTATTAATTTCCTTAATTACTTTAATCAAAAGCAAATATCTCACCGATCCATTCTATCAAAAAACTCACTCAAATTCTCTCCTTTTTTAGGACCATATGCTTTCTCCTTACCACTCATATATTTTTTTACCTCTCGTTCTACTGCCACCGAAACTCTTAGTTCCGGATACCAGTTCAATCCAGCGTATTTCAAATATGCCGCCATTGGTAACCCCACACTGTCTGCCTTCTTCTTAAGAATACTTTTCAACTTCGGTGATAAATTAACCTTAATTTGTGATTGTTTTTTAATCATCATTAATTATAACATATCAGGACTTTTCCGGGACCTAATAATTTATTTCATTTCTCTCTTGCTTTTCCCTCCAAATCATCTATCATCATGGTTACAAATGCAATTATTTTTCATAAAATATTTTCCCTATCTTTTCATTAACTTTTAACTGTGTTATGAACTTTACTCCTCCTTCTCGTGTTGCCATTTTATATTCCGACGCCCAACGTCAATATTTTCCCACCGAGCAACTCTATCATTCCGAAGCCGAAGTCAAAGATCGTGCTGCCTTAATCGCCACCTACTTTAACAAAATGAAGATCGACACCGCCTGTTTCCCTGGCAATGCTGATTTAGTTGAAAATTTGAAAAAATATAAACCTGATTTCGTTCTCAATTTAGTCGACACCGTCTATGGTCAAGAATACCTGACCGCCTCCATTCCTGCTACCCTGGAGCTTTTAAATATCCCCTACACCGGCACCGGTATTATGGGAATGACCATTAACACCAACAAATACTTCACTAAAAATTTACTTGAACAATGGGGTATTACCACCCCCAAATACCAACTTATCAAAGACAGTACTGATGAGCTAGACATTACTCTCGACTTTCCCCTCATCACCAAGCTCAATGACTTTCATGGCTCAATCGAAATGGGTCAATCAGCCGTCTGCCAAGACGAAAAGGAATTAGACAAACGTGTTCACTATTTAATGGACACTTACAAAACCTCTGTTCTGGTTGAAGAATATATTGCCGGCCGCGAAATTGCTGTCCATATCACCGAAGGTGCCAATATGAAAGTCTACGCTGGCGAAAAAGTTTTCAAAGCCGATAATCCCGACAAGTTCCAAATCTGCAGCTATGATGCCGTTTGGGGAACCGAAGATGTCTACACCTATACCAAATATGATCTTCCACAAACCGTCAAGGAAGATCTCAAAACCGCTTTCGATATTCTTAAGCTTGAAGATTATGCCAAGTTTGACATTCGGGTTGACGCCGCCGGCCGTCACTACATCATCGATGTTAATGCCAACCCCGCTCTCGGCCCCAAACCCGATTGCTCCATCGGCACCGTCCTAAGTCTCTACGATATTTCTTTCGAAGACATCCTTACTCGGATTATGCACAACACTATGGTCATTGATCCTCAGGACGATCTCAAAAACGGCACCATCATCTAAACTTTTTTTCGTACGGTTGCATGTCCAAACCTACGGATTAATGTCCCATCTGGCGCCGACGCCCCGGCTAAAATTTTCCATTCCACTCCACGTTCCCTTATTTCATCCTCCGACTGCATAAATTGATCTTCAGTTGCTTGAGTCACTACTATTTTTCCGTGTAACTTCAACATTAAATAATTATGACCTTCCATCACACAATAAATAATTTCATGTTCACTCAACGAGCTTTCCAAATCATCTTGCGAAACTATTTCATGCCAACCGTTAGCTTGTCCGTGTTCGCTTGCCAGCCACACTCCGGCCTCATCTGCATCTAATTGAACCGTCACCAAATCGTGAGGCTGACTCCACACCAACGGCTGTGTCAAATCTCGGCTGATAATATTACTAATAGGAACATCTCCTGGACTATTCACTCCATACGTAAAACCCAGGGCTGCCTGCTGCGCATAAATATTACATTTATACCTTGTTGTCATGGTTCCATCGGCATTTTTATGATCGGTTGACCACCGGTCAACCTTCACTACCTTTCCATTATCTTGAGCTTGCACCGCAAAAAATTGCAATACCGTTATCGCTTTTTCCTCTGGATCATCAATATCGGCAAAATGCTGTAATTGTTTAGTAGTCGGAGTAAAAAGAGCGTTTGTCTCACGGTACCAGGCATCTTTTAGTGATTGGATTTTTGGCATCAGCTTCATTCGAAAGGTATTCCACGCTTCAATTGCCGCCCGCCTTCCGGATTCAAGTTTTCCAACTGTCTTAGCCTCACCAAATGGTTGATTCGGAACTGCCTGAGCCGAGCCTCCACAGGCGGCCAACAAAGCCCCTGTTACTGTCACCCCCGTCCCTATCAAAAAAGTTCTTCGACTCATCGCCGATTTATTATCCATTCCCATAAATCTATTCTACAACTCAGGTACCGGAAATCGGGAACACAATTCTTCAACCTCTTTCTTGATCCCACTCAGTTGCTTATCACCTTCAATCTTTTTCAAAAACTCACTCAAATAACTATTACGTTGAAGCTTATCTTCAGGCAAAGCAACTATACCAACCCGCTCAACAACCTTCAGTATCCATCCACCAATCAATTTCATTTCTGTTTCTTTCATCCCCCGAACGGTCAAAGCTTGCGTCCCCATTCTAATCCCCGAAGGATAAAAAGGTGAAGCCGTCTCGTTTGGCACCGCATTACGGTTAACTATAATCCCGGCTGCCTCCAACGCCCAAGCCACAAACCACCCAGAGCTTGCCGAAGGGCGCAAATCCACTAAGACCAAATGTTTATCAGTTCCCCCACTTACAACATCCAACCCCCCATCCAAAAGTACCCCTGCCAACGCTCTCGCATTAACCACTGTTTGCATTGCATACTTTTTAAACTCATCAGTCTTAGTTTTTTCCAATGCCACCGCAATCCCGGCTATCGTATGCAGATGAGGTCCCCCCTGAATTCCTGGAATAATTGAAGAGTCAATCGCCTCTCCTAGTTCTTTTTTTGAAAAAATAATTGCTCCCCGTGGACCCCGCAAGGTCTTATGTGTTGTCATCGTTACCACATCAGCAAATTCAAACGGACTTTTGACTGCCCCGGCGCTAATCAACCCCGCCTCGTGAGCCACATCCGCCATAAAATAGGCACCAACCTTATGAGCAATCAGCGCCAACCGCTGGTAATCAATTTCCCGTGGGTAAGCAGTTCCCCCGCTTATCATTAATTTTGGCTTAAATTCTTCAGCCTGCTTTTCAATTGCCTCATAATCAAGTAGTCTTGTTTCTGGATTAAGTTTATAAAAAGCCACCGAATAAATTTTAGATACCAAAGTCACCTTTTTATCACCTACTTGCCATCCATGCGACAAATGCCCTCCGTCAGGCAAAAACATTGACATAATCCGATCACCAACATCTAATAAGGCGTTATAGACCGCCAAATTAGCCTCAGAACCCGAATGTGGCTGAACGTTAACCGACCATGCCTTAGAATCAAGTCCAAAGGCCTCCAATGCCCGGTTTCGGGCCAAATCTTCAACCTGATCAATAATTTTGTTGCCCTGATAATAACGTCTATTTGGATACCCCTCGGCATATTTATGCATCAGCACCGATCCTACCGCCCGTCTGACCTCATCGTAAGTATAATTCTCCGACGGAATCATCATTAAAGTTTTCTTTTGCCGTTCGGTTTCCTGACTAATCAAATCAAAAATGCTGCTATCCATCCGTTTATCTTAGCATAGATTTATCTGGCGTTATTTCTCTTCTTAACACACCGGGTCCTGGATGACCAACTTCTTCAATATGATCGAGTTTGTCCTTCTCTTCCTCAACTCTCGAATCATGTTCTCTATCTTGTTTAGCTGCAATTCTAGCATTTTCATCCTGTATTAACCTATAGGCTTTCTCTGACGCATCAGCATCAGGCCTAGTTTTCCGAATAATAGTAAATCTTCCCATATGCCACCAGTATATATTTACCCAGTAAATATGTCAATTGCTACTAATAAATCGTTACCTATCTACCTAATCAACCGGTAGTAATCAACGCACAAAATCCGACATCCCCTCCTTCACTTCTCACCCGTTGCCTTTCATCTGGGTCCAATGATTCAAGATCGAGACTTACCAGAGTCGTCCTACCACCGGGATATGAAATAAAAGCAATATCTAATCCAAGAATAATCTTGTCACTGTTTGCCGACGGATGAACTAATTGCGGATGTGCCAAATCAACAAGATGATCTTTACCCATAATAAACCGATTATAGCATCAATCTTTTATAATTCTTCTTCTTATCAATTCGTAAACCACCTCATCAAAAATTTCTTCCTTGCTCTTGCTCGCATCCACCACTACACATTTTTCCTTATCATTGCCAGCTAAACGTAAATATTCTTGCCTCACCTTTTGCAATTTTTGCACCTTTTCAAATATCGTCCGTTCATCCCCCCGTTTATGTAATCGGTCCAAAGCCAGCCGGGGATCAACATCCAACAATACTTGAAAATCGGGCTTTCGGATCAATGGCAATTGCATCGCTTCGAAATAATCCGCCCGTCCTTCTATTCCCCCATAAGCAATGGTCGACCACCAGTAGCGATCACAAACTACCGCCTCTCTCCGTTCCAAAGCCGGAACAATAACCCTTTGAGTATGGTCAACCCGGTCTGCCACAAATAAAAGTTGTAACGCTATTGGATCCAAAGTTGCCCGCCCATTAACAATGGTCTCAATCATTACCCCCGCCACTCCATCTCGGGTGTGTTCCTGGGTATAAAGTGTTCTTATCCCTTTACTAATTAAATACCTCACCATCATCTCTGACTGCGTACTTTTGGTACTTCCATCAAGTCCCTCATACACCAAAAATGTTCCCATTTCTTTACTTTCCGACATTTGACCGAGTTTAAATCATTACTTCATCTTGTCAACTAATCAAAACTGGAGTATTAATGAGTAACCAAAAAAAATGAACCAATCCGAACAATGTCAGCAAATAGTAAATAACTACCTAGAATTAGGTGCTAATTTTCAAAAACCACCCGAAGCCAAGCTTGTTCTAATTTCCCAAACCATCGACCCCGCCAAACCCGTCAGTCCCCAGGATATCGTTATCTCCGCTACTATTCAATGCCGTTCCCCTGGTCGTGCCAGAATGATTCCCCGTGGATCCGAACAGCAACATCTTGCCCAAGACACCCTTGACCAAGGACATTTCACCACCCGAATGCATCTTTCCACTACCTTCCTCCTTGACTGTACTCGTAGTCTTGTCCACGAAGTCTTCCATTCCCAACCCTATCATAATTCTGAACAGCAAAGTCAACGCACCGTTCCCGCTACCATTGACCATGTTCTTATTCCCGACAATATAACTGCCACCCAAAAAGACTTCTTCCTTCATGCCATCGAAGACAATTTCACTACCTATACCCACCTTAGCAAAATGCTCAAACCGGTTGCCGAAAAACTCTACCGCCTGCGAGTCGGACAAAGTCGATTTTCTGCCACCGAAAGAACTGGACAACTTCCAAAAGTAACCAATGAAATCGCCATTGAAGCAGCCCGTTATGCCTTACCTATTGGCCAAAGAACCACACTTTTCCACACAGTCAACCACATCACCCTTCTTCGGTTATTTCGAGAAAGTCAACAGGATTACGTTACTGATGAAGGTCGTCACCTCATCGGCCAAATGATCACCGAAGTTATCAAAAAGTACCCTAATTTTATTGACGATCTCCGACTTCCCACGGGTCGCCAAAAAGTTGACTACCATCCCGCTGAAATTCATCATCAAAAAGAAAACTTTGATCAATCACTCGCCGGTCACTATTCCAAATTAACCAGTATCACCCCTCACGCTTCCGAAATACTACACCACGCTGCCACGCAGGCCCGTGGTCAAGAGATATCCACCCTCGACCTGCTTAATCCCGCTCTCAACCCTTACTTAACCGATCTTTACAATGACGGCATGCACGACCCAGTTACCAAAAGTTTACGTACAGTTACCCTCGGATTCAATTCTATCTATTCTCATTCCGGTCATTCCCAAGAGCAGCGCCACCGGGGTGTTTCCAATACCCATCCACCTATTGCTGGTACTTATGACGGTCAGCCTGACTATCAAATACCCCTCATTATTCAAAACGACCCTCTAACGCTTGAATATTATCAAAACGCTATGACAACATTATATGCCAACGTTCAACACGCTCTCGAACTTGGTATTACACCAGAAATTGCCTATTTATTATTACCCAACGCCACTTCTATCCGTGTCAGCGAACAAACCGATTTACTCGATTTTCTTAATCTCGATGTGCAACGAGTCTGCAATCTCGCCCAAAACGAAATCGCCAGAAGTACTATTGACAAAGCAATTCAAGTTCATCAGTATCTCCCCGAATCCAGACAACTATTTCAGGCTCCATGTGTCATCCGTAAAAATGCCTCCCTTAGTCCCCGATGTCCCTATGGTACTCGATATTGCGGACAGCCCGTCTACAATTGGACCATTACCGAATTTCAAGAACGTCGCCTTTATTAGCCAAATTATTTATAATTCTTCCACATCAAACTGGCAGTTGGCCCCATTTGGCCTTTATATTTACTTCCCAGTTTCTGACTTCCGTAAGGGAATTCCGCTCTCGTCTTAGTTTCCATAAACATCATTTGCGCAATTTTCATCTCTGCATATAGTCTTATGGGTAATCTTGATACATTTGCCATTTCCAGTGTTGCTTGACCTTCAAATCCAGGGTCAAAAAATCCTGCCGTTGCATGGATTACCAACCCCAATCTTCCCAAACTACTTTTGCCATTGATTTGTCCTACCATTTGATCACTAAATGTAAAAATTTCCATCGACGATCCTAAAATAAATTCCCCAGGATGCAACACAAATCCCTTATCTCCAATAATGACCTCTCTGGATACATCCTGTTTTTCCCGAACATCTATCACTGCCGCTTCATAATTATCAAACACTAATACTCGATTCATCAACCGCATATCATAACTCGAAGGTTGAAGTAGATTTTCGTCAAAGGGACTAATCCCGATCTGTTTATCCTCCAGTGCTTTCTTGATATCTCGGTCAGAAAAAATCATTGTCCTAAGATATCACACCTAACTACTTAACTACCAGACCTGTTATTGCAATTCAAACACCACCGTCACTTGTTTAAGCATCACTGTTCCACCAGGAACTAACGGCACTCCTCCGCCCCCCATTCCTTTTTCCATTCCCATCCCATAGTTGACTGGATTTTGAATCGTCACTCCTTCAGTCACACTCAAAATCTTTCCCAACTTCAATCCTCCAGTACTTGCCATTTCTGTCGCCTTTGTTCTGGCATCTTTAATGGCATCATCAATTAGACTATTAGATACCTCCGACGAATCATTAACACTAAAATTCGGTCCATAAACATTATTAGCTCCCGAGGCAGCCAACAGTGCCGCCAAATCAGAGACCTTGCTCACGTCACGTAGAGTAATATCCACTGAATTATTAACCGACCATTGCCCCGGACGCATCTTTTGTCGCCCGTTATCATAATATTGCTCCTGATTTTGGTAATAACTTAAATTTTGCGTTTTTATATCTTCATCCTTAATACCAAATTTCTTTAATGCTTCCAACAAAGCTTCTGTTTTTGCATTGACTTCTTTAATTGCTGCTTCCTTGTCATCCATCACCGCTCCAATCCCAGCGCTAAACGTTGCCAATTGACTGACTTGACTGGTTCTGGCTTCACCAACAACCGTTACCGTCCGTCCTGGAACCGTTTGGATACTTCCCCAATTCATCCGACTCCACGGCATAATTCTTACCCCTACCAATAATACCAACCCCAAAACAGTCGACGCCACAATAACCAGCTTTACAGACAGTGATTTCATCTACTTAATGCTACCACAAATACCCCACCACTTGTTTAAATATTTTCTCCATCTGGATAGATGCGAGAACTAAAAGCCGACACCAACCGCATGCTCCTTAACTCAGGTCCAACCGCAGAATATCTGCAATCAACCCCATCCCGTAATCCATCACCCACAACTACCACACACCTTTGCCCCAACCATTTACAATAATTTTTACCATCATCAGTCCTTCGGACAGTTACAACCTCCTGCGTTCCATCTCCGCGTTTCACCATCTCGCAAATATAGCTCATCGAGCGATATTCTATACCAAAAATACTAACCAGACAATCAGTCAATCCTGATTATCTGGTTTCCATAAACCACTCTTGTTTTTTCTCTCCGATCATTACTCTTATGGCGTTTAATCGCATATCGATAATCTTGATCATACCCCTCATTTCCATCATCATAATCATGATAATAATGCTTTTGCTTGGCCATATCGTACTCCTCTACATTAAACTTTTAACGATTATCAATTAAGACTAAATCCCTCATCTGAAAAGAAACTGAGAACGCCTCAACTACTCCAATCAATTTTTACTTTACACTGCGAACAAATGGTCTCATTAGATTTAACTTCTGCACCACACAAGGGACAAAAATACTTACCATTCTCTTTTTTAGTCGGCGTCACATAAACCTCATTTCCCACCATTCTCATTCTATAGCTTTCAATCCCGCTAACGCCTCCAACTCCATGATTACCCGCTGCCCGAACCGGAAATCCTTCCCGTCTTAAAACTTGGTAAAACACTTTCTGGTTCCCCTTAGATTCTTCCCGAGCAATTTTGACCGCTCGTAAAGCTTCTCTCTCGTGTCCAACCATTGCTTTGTTTTCTAAAAATTTCCAAACGTCTTCCATTTCCGGCATCAATTCCCGACATTTTTCCAACCATTTTTTTTCTTCCAACCTAAATCCAATCGGCTGACATCGCAGCGATTCTATATCAGTTACACCTTCCATACTTTTACCACCTTGTTGTAATAACAGCTTTCCCAAACTCAAACATTGCTCTTGACTCCACTGAATTACTAAAGCTTCAGCATCCATATCATAGTCATCACCAATTTTATTTCCACGAACAATGTTAAGCCTCCCTTCAGGATAATAGGCATCTTTGGCACTTATCCAAAAAAGTAAATCATAGCCCTTATCAACCAAGGCATATTCGTTACGAGTTGCTTCGTATTCAGCCTCAGCATGGGGATCATAATTAGGATTTATTTCCACATCTGCCACCCCATTTTTTGACTTCATTTTATACGAAGTCGTCCGTGCCAAATCATCGCCAATATTCCAGTTTTCAATCACTGCCTTAGCAATTTCTTCATCAGTCATTGAATTCAAATTAACGATCTTTTTGTCGGGGCTTGTTGCTCTTTTTCGTACCACTACCGATTCAGCTCTTGGCGCTGGCAATTGCAATGGGTTATAAACCGGTTCTGAAATCGACATCGCCGTCCGCATCACTACCAACACCACCGGGTTAACGCTAACTTTTTGCTGACTAATATCAATTTCGATTCTATTCATACTCGTTGCTCGCAAGATTTTTGGCTCGGACTATCACCGTAGCGGCACTGTCAGGGAATTCCACCCTTGTTCTGATTAATTACTTACTTTATGCTTCTCCCCAACATAAATAAATAATCAGACAGTCGATTAATAAAAATTAAAACAGTTTTCTCAACCGGTTGAGTTTTAGCAAGTGTCACCAAACTCCTCTCCGTCCTCCGACACACAGTTCGTGACCAATTAAGCCACACATTCAAACCACTTCCTGGCAACAAAAAATTATGTAATTTTTCCATTTCACTTTCCATTTTCTCTATATCTTGCTCAAGAAATTTTATAGATTCACTCAAATCAATTTTTTTATTATATCCAGCCAAATACCCCGACAAATAATACAGTTCTTTATTAGTTTTTTCGGTTATTTTTTTTATACCACTTACCTCCTCTCCAACAATTCCCACCGCCGCCATCAACTCATCCAAGTCGCCAATTGCTTCGAGTAGTGGACCATCTTTGTCCACTACTCGTCCCATCCATCGGCTCTTGCCATCATCACCCCTTTTGGTTGTCACTGACATATTAGCTACATTTACTATAACCACAAAATTGATTGCTACATTTAAAGCAGCCCTCCTCGGCATACAAAGGACTGCCGCAATCGGGGCAAGCACTAAATTTGCTCTCCGACACTGCCTGCTGAACATGCAATTCGTTCAACACTAACTGTTGCTGGTTACTCCCTTCAATCGGCACCGGCATCGTCAACCCCTCTTTTTCCTCCCGAAATAAATGCAATTGCTCTCCTCGGGAAATCTCTAAAAGCGATTTTCCAACTGCATCAAACATACTCAAAATCGTTCCCATCCCCATTCCCACTTTTGTCCCACAGTTAATCCCCACTAACTCATCCGCAATTTCATCAAGACTGGCACCATATTTCAAAGCCAGCGACGACAATCGGCCGGTTACCTCTGAGGCCCCCGCCATATATCCCCCACTTTTACCTAAATTAACAAACACTTCTACTGGTCCATCTCCGGCCTCAAAAAACACTGAAGTATAAACCTTTCCAACGTCACAAACTTTACGCAATCGAACACCGCGTGCCGCCTCTGGTGTCGCTTTCTTTTTAGTCGGCACTAACGCTGCTACTTCAATTTTAGACTTTACCGGTTGTATTATTTCTTTCTCTCGCGAACCGGATCGGTAAATGGTAATCCCCTTAGTTCCCAACGAATATGCCAACAAGTAAGCTTTGCGCACTTCCTCCACACTCGCCTCTTTCGGGAAATTAATTGTTTTTGAAACCGCATTATCCGTATGTTCTTGAAAAGCTGCTTGAATCTTCACGTGCCATACCGGCTCAATTTCCAAAGCCGTTCTAAACACATTTTTAATATCATCCGGAATTTCATCGATCCCATCCAACTTACCACCATTCTTTACAATTTTTGCCAACAACTGATCATTATAGAGGTCTCTCTTTTTTAGAACATCAACAAAAATCGGGTTAACAATATAAAGCGTTTTTCCCTCCACGGTATTCTTTTGATACCCCAAACTAAACATTGGCTCAATCCCCGAGGAAGCGTCAGCAATCATACTAATCGTTCCCGTCGGTGCAATAGTCGTCAACGCCATATTACGCGGTCGATAATCGCTTCCCGCAAAAACACTATCGTTCCATACCGGAAAAACCCCTCGACTTTTCGCTAGTTCCACCGATGCCTCCCGAGCTGCTTGGTCAATAAAACTCATTACTTGTTTCGACCATTTCACTCCTTCCTCCGAATCGTAACGAACCCCTAATTTGAAAAGAAGATCAGCAAAGCCCATTACTCCCAATCCAATCCTTCTAAAATTACTCACCGTTACTCGAATTTGCGGCACCGGAAACTCATTAATTTCCACCACGTTATCCAAAAAATGTATTGCTAACTGGGTCACTCGCTTAAGCTCCGCCCAATCAACATCTCCTTCTTTAAAAAACCTCGCCACATTAATACTTCCCAAATTACAAGCATCATAAGGCAATAATGGTTGTTCACCGCAGGGATTAGTTGCCTCAATTCTCCCTAGTTTAGGTACCGGGTTAGATCGACTCTCGTTCATCCGATCAATAAACACCAATCCCGGATCACCATATTGCCATGCCAATCTCGTTACTAAGTTAAAAACCTTGTATGCGTTTAACTTCATCGTCACCTGGCCATTGCGGGGGTTAATCAAAGCATAACCCTCACCCTCGTTTTTAGCTTCGGCCCAATCATAAAGCTTTTTCACCCCCGCTTCCACATCGCGCAGACGGGCGTCAACATCACGGCTCGTTTGCGCTATTCGAATAGCTTCCACAATTTCTTCCGGAATTGAATCATCAGCCGCATACTGTTTGTCTGGAGCAATCCGTTCCATAAAAGCATTTGTTACTGCCAATGAAATATTAAAATTGGTCAAGCAAAACTCATCCAGCTTTACCACCGCAAATCGTAATACGTCTGGATGGTCAACCGACAACATCCCCATATTTGCCCCTCGTCTCACCCCGCCCTGTTTAATTTGGGTTGTTACATCGTTATAAGCCTGCATAAATGATACCGGCCCCACCGTCGTTCCCCCACTGGAAGCAATATAATCACCACTCGGTCGCAATCGGGTAAACGAAAACCCAGTGCCCCCACCACTTTTATGAACCTTGGCCATATCACTCATAGTCTGCAAAATTGAATCCATTGAATCTTCTATTGGCAACACGAAACAGGCCGACAATTGCTGATGCTGTTTACCAGCATTCACCAAACAAGGTGTGTTGGGAAAAAATTTCTGCTCTGCCATCATGTCATAAAATTGAATCGACGTTTCATCGACCTTTATATCGTTGGCCCCAAATCGCGACTCCCCTCCAGCCACAGCCTTCGCCACCCGCCAAAAAATATCTTTGGCATCCTCAGTTGGTTTTCCTGATTCGTCTTTCATCGCATACCGCGTTTCCGCGATGTAACGCGCATTTTCTGATAACTGGGGTTCTTGGAGATTTTTTTTATCGATCATGTATGTTCCGCTTTAAAACTTTTAACTATTTTTTCAAATTCCTCAATTTTAGTAATATCCATATAAACAGTCGCAAATCGGATATAAGCCACAGGGTCGACTTCTTTAAGCCTTTCCATCACCATCTTCCCAATTTCCTTTGACGGAATTTCTACACTATTCCAATTAAGTAATTTCATTTCGATCGTGTCAACCAACTTCGACCGCTCATCATTTGTCAATCTCCATGCCGCCTTCTCAAAACATCGCTCCAACTTTTCTCGTTCGTAATCTTCCACCCGGCCGTCTTTCTTGAGAACTTTTAACTCAATATTTCCCACCCGTTCATAGGTCGTAAACCGTTTACTACATTTAATGCACTCCCGCCTCCGTCGGGTCACCTTCCCATCCTCCGCATCGCGGCTCTCCAAAACATTTGATTCATCAAAAGCACAATATGGACATTTCATAGTCACCACTATTCGTAGTGGATAGCTTCCATCATACCTACTACCAGGAGTGTTAGTCAACTAGAAACTACTATCACATAACCCGTCAAAAAGCGGTCAAATAGCCAGCAAATAAATGAGTATAATTTTTACTCATAATCAAGGTAGAGCATACTTTATGCTATAAATAGACATGGGATTCGACTCAAAACCGGAGCTAACATGGGACATAATGGCCAATAATCTCACCAAAAAACAAACCTTAACTACAATTAAAAATCCATGGGAACAAGCTCTTACTGGTATCGCCGGTGACCAAAACAAACAAAAAGAACTCCATGATCTCTATGCCCCATACTTGGCCGTCATGACTGAATATCATCACCTCAATCCTGATTGGAAATTTTGGGATAATAACCCAAATATTGGATGGAAATTCCACCTAGATGTACCTCCTGAAAACGTTATAGCAGTCTCTGAATTTCTTAAAACCTACAATGGAAAAGGTTTTAGACATAAATACTTAAACGGTAGTGCTGTCGAACAAGGTAAAGTCTTTACTGTCTACACCGGTTCAAAAAATGACACTGAAAAAGCAGTTAAAGAAATTTACGATCACACCCAGCACCTCATCCAAAACCCTCGGGTTAACCCTTCAGAAATCAATGGCGAAACAGAATTCGCCCCCAACATTTATGGACGATTCGTTGGCGCCAAAAAAGACGGCTTTCAAGAATACGGACACAATGGCATCTCGTTTCTACAGGGAGATTCAGGGCAAATATTACGTGGCCTTAAAACGCCAGATCAATGCGTCCAAAATGCAAAAGATGCAGCCCAAAAAATATACGGCGACTACTTTGGCGGTAACATTACTCCCTATCAACCCTGATCTTCCTCTTCCTGCTATAATACCCTCATGGCAAAGCTGATTCAATTCCTGAAGGAAGTTCGGGAAGAATTTAAGAACATTACTTGGCCCAAACGCGAGGCTTTAATTCAACTCGTGGTTGTGGTAATATCAATCTCAATCGTTATCTCCCTTATTTTGGGTGGATTCGATTATATTTTTACTAATTCTTTTTCTTACATTAGTAGTATTAAAACTACCAATACGACAACCAAACCAGAAGCCTTCCCCACCTTCGGCCTTCCCGCCTCCCCCTCGGCTACCCCTAAAACAACCACTAAACCAACTATTATTAAAAATGTAAAGAAATAATGGCTAAAACTTCAACTAAAACTATCAAAAAAGAATTTTTGTTCAAATTATCCGACTACGAACCCGGACTTGATGCCAAATGGTATGTTATCAACACCTATTCCGGCCATGAGTACAAGGTCATTGAAAACCTCAAAACCCGGATTAAAACCATGAATTTGGAAGACAAAATCTTTCAAGCTATTGTCCCCATCCAAAGCAAAATGGTTATCCGCCGTGGCCAAAAGATCAAAACCCAGGAAAAAACCTTCCCCGGCTATGTCATTATCCAAATGATCGTTACTGACGAATCCTGGATTACTGTCCGTACTACCCAAGGTGTCACCGGTTTTATTGGTATCGACAACAAACCTACTCCAATTGCCCAGTCAGAAGTCGAACAAATTCTCAAAACCACCGAAGAAGACAAACCCAAATACCAAGCCCCTTTCGCCATTGGCGACGTCGTCAAAATAACTAATGGTCCCTTTGCTGACTTTATTGGTACTATTGATACCATCGACCAAGAACGCGGTAAGCTCAGAGTTCTTGTATCCTTCTTCGAACGGGAAACTCCGGTTGAGCTCGACTTCCTTCAAGTTTCCAAGGATCTGTAATCAAAGCTACCTCCTCCATGCTATAATCACTAGTCAAATTTGAATTGGTGCGCTTCTCACCATTTCATCCAAAATGATTAAATATTAGTCTAAGAGTGCCCTTTTCAAGGGAAAAGTGGTACGAGGTACCAAAGGGTTTCTCAAAAAATTTATGGCCAAAAAAATCAAAATCGTCGTTAAATTAGCTATCCAGGCTGGCTCCGCCACCCCCGCTCCCCCAGTCGGTACTGCACTCGGACCTCATGGTATCAAAATCATGGATTTCTGCAAAGAATTCAATGAAAAAACCGCTGCCATGAAAGGTTCTGTTATTCCCGCCATTATTACCATCTACGAAGACCGCTCTTTCGATTTCGTCCTAAAACAACCACCGGTCTCTGATATGATCAAAAAAATGTCTGGTATCTCCAAGGGTACGGGCACTCCCGGCAAAGAGAAAGTTGGTAAATTAACCAACGCTCAAATAGAAACCATTGCCAAAAATAAACTTCCTGATTTAAATACCAAAGATCTAGAAGCCGCCAAACGCTCAGTCATTGGTACCGCCCGTTCCATGGGTATTGAAATCGTTAATTAATTTTTTTTAAAATTTTAAACAAATCACATGAGCAAAACTACTCAAGCTAAAAAAATGAGCAAAGCGAAATCCGTCTCAGACGGACAAGCCAAAGTGGAAGATCAAGTCAAACTTGACCAAAAGGCTCCTGCTACCGAAGTCCAAACTACCGAAGAGCAGGTTTCCACCCCTGTTACTACCACCGATGCTGCCAATGAAAACGCCAAGGTTCGCACCGCCAAAGTCCGAGGCAAAAAATATCGTGCTGCCAAATCCAAAATCGACGTCACTAAATATTACCCTTTAGCCGAAGCTGTTAAGTTGGCCAAAGCTGCCTCTATTGGCAAGTTTGTCGGTAAAATCGAAGCCCACGTTACTGTTTTCGATATTGGAACAGTTGGTGAAATTACCTTCCCCCACCTTGAAATGGCTACCAAAAAGATCGTCGTTACCGATGAATCAGTTATCGCCGCCATCAAAGATGGCAAAATTGATTTCGACATCCTGATTGCTACTCCAGCTACCATGCCAAAACTATTACCTTTTGCTCGACTTCTTGGTCCCAAAGGTTTAATGCCCAACCCCAAAAACGGCACCCTAACTGATGATCCTCAGGCCGCCATCAAAAAACTTTCCGCTGCTAAGTTGATTGTCAAAACCGAAACCAAGGCACCCGTAGTCCATATTGTAGTTGGTAAAGTTTCTCAACCAGAATCCGAACTAGCTGCCAACATCCAGGAATTAATCAATGTCATTAAACCGACCAAGATCAAGAAATTGGCTATCTGCGCCACTATGGGTCCTAGTGTCAAAGTCGAAATCATAAGGTAATCCCATAAACTTTTTTAGTCTCCCTTGTCAAAGGGAGATTTAGAGGGATTTGTGTATTTTCCTTGACAGTCGTGTTAAAATGCGACTACCATGTCCACTAACTCCCCACTTTCCACCTGTGGTATCGATTTTGGCACCACCAATTCCACCGTCGCCATCGTCAAAAATGGTCTTCCTCAAGCCCTTGATATCGATCCCGACAACAACAGTCCCCATATTCTTAAATCATTAATTTATGCCAACCCTCAAGGCAAAGTTGAAGTTGGCCAAAAGGCAGTTACTAGTTATTTATGGGACCTGGAACACATCGAATCCAAGCCTCCTCAAATTATTAATACCGGCCGTTTTATCAAAACTTTTGGCCCGTCAACAGGGAGTGGAGTCGGCCCACCTATTTTTGTCCCCGAAATAATCGAGGTCGACGACTCCGGTCGCGGTCGCCTCCTCCAATCGCTCAAATCAGTTTTGACCAGTTCTAATTACGCCGGCACCAGTCTTTTTGGCAAGCCCTATACCCTAGAAGAGCTTTTGGCCTTACTCCTTGGTCAAATAAAAACTCGTGCCGAGAGGATCTGTCAAAAAACCATTGACAATGTTGTCCTTGGCCGTCCCGTTCGTTATGTTGGTGACCCTACCAAAGAACAACTCGCCTTAACCCGCTTAACCACCGTTGCTCGCATGGTTGGCTTCAAAAATATTGCCTTTGAATATGAACCAGTCGGCGCCGCCCTTAGCTTTGGAATAGATATTACCTCTCCTCAAAAAATCCTTGTTTTTGATTTTGGCGGCGGCACCCTTGACGTTTGCATTATGGAATATCCCTCAAAAAAAGTCTTAGCTGTCTCTGGTCGCCCTATCGGCGGCGATTTAGTTGATACCAAACTCGTCGAAAACAAATTACTCAACTATTTCGGTTCTGACGTCATTATCAACCACAAAACCCACCTTTCCCGCTACTTACTCAATTCAATAAGTCAAAACTGGTATCAAATAAGTATGCTTAAAACCGTTAAAAATCTTAATGATTTTGAATATTATTTTCCCAATTCTGACGATCGCCAACCCGTCCAAAATTTATATGATTTGATCGTCAACGACCTTGGCTATAATTTCTTTGCCACCGTTGACAAAGCTAAAATCAGCCTTACCGATAATCCTCAGGCTAATTTTAGATTCAAACTCCCCCATTATCAAATCAATACGACGATAATCCGACCTGACTTTGAAAAATATATTGCTCCCCTCGTTGAAGAATCAAAAATTTGCATTGAAGAATCTTTAACTACTGGAGGTCTTAATCCTAATCAAATTGACTATGTTATCCTCACTGGCGGTTCTTCAAAAATCCCCCTCTTTCAACAAATGATTACCAACATTTTTGGGAGTTCTAAAATTATCAAATCCGACCCTTTCATTAGTGTTGCCCTTGGGCTAGCCTTAAAAGCCGACCAAATCTATCATTAATTTTCCTCGGTTAATTCCAGAATTTTAGTCAACAATGTTTGGTAATCTATTCCCATTGCCGCCGCCTCTTGAGGTAAGAGTGAAGTTTCCGTCATCCCTGGCAAAGTATTAATTTCCAAAAGATAAGGCACAGTATTTTTTAAAATAAAATCAACTCTTCCGTACCCTCGGCAACCAATAGTTTGATACACTTCAAGCGCTTGTTTCTGGACAACATCCCTGACCTCATCCATTATTTTCGCTGGCACAATCTCCTCCGAACCGCCTTTTTGATATTTCGAATCGTAATTAAAAAAACTTCCCATTTTCGGTCTTATCTCTATTACCGGTAGCGCCGTCAACTTATTATTGCCCATCACCCCACATGACACCTCCAAACCTTCAATATACTCTTCAACCATAATCTCACCATATCTTTTTGCCTCAACCAAAGCTGAACCTAGCATTGATTGATCTTTAACTAAAGTTATCCCAATACTTGAGCCTTCAGACACCGGCTTAACCACACAAGGAAATTGGATATCTTTTTCATCGTAAACCTGTGGCATTATTATCCCAAGCGAACCTATTTCCCGCCTAAATCGCAATTTATCAATCCCAATTTCCGACGCCCTCACTCCTGAACCTGTATACCTTATTCCCAACCCATCTAATATTCTTTGAACCGTTCCCCCTTCCCCGTATTGACCATGTAGTCCAACAAAAACCGTCGTCGGTTTTAATTTTATCAATTCGTCAACCCATGCCTCTCCCTCAATAGGCACCACTAATTTGGTAACTTCAAAAAGGTTGCGATTAAGATGCTTATATATATTTTCACCAGTCTGTAATGACACCTCACGTTCCGACCCCGGACCACCCATCAGTACTAAAACTCGCTTCATCGCCTAAATTATACTAAAATATGACCAGTGAAGCAAAAAATAACCCTTATTTTTCTGGATTATCTTCGTTTCTTTGCCAAAATTCAGTTAGTCAAAATTAGCCTAATTCAAAAAATCAAAGGCCAATCTCTAACCATAATTGGTATCACTGGTTCTACTGGGAAATCAACCTGCCTGCTCGCCACCGAGTCGATTTTAAAGAATCATTTTGTAGTCAAAACCAACAATCTCGCCAATTCAGAAACAGGAATACCACTCAATATTCTTGACTTAAAACCAAAGGACTATAGTCCCCTAGACTGGTTTAAAATTGCCCTTTTAATCCCTTTCAAACTCTTAACAAACTGGCAAAGCTATCAAATATATATTGTCGAAATGGGTATCGATGGACCGGAAGAACCGCACAATATGAGTTTTTTACTCAAAATCATTAAGCCAACCATTGGCGTGTTTCTCAATGTCGGCCAAGTTCACTCCATGCAATTTGATCCAACCGTCCCCAAAAACATTACCGGAAACAAGCGTCTTCACCAAATTATGCTCAATATTGGTACCGAAAAAGCTAAATTAATTAACCAACTCCCCTCCACAGGCACTGCCATCATTAATATAGTGGATCCGGTTATTAAAAAAGTTGTCAACACTAAAGCCAAAATAGTCGTTCCTGTAGTCCAGAATATTACTACCGATGCCACTGGCTTTTCAATGGTCTTTAAAATAAAACACGAAAATTACCAAATTAAAATTGCTCATTATGCCCTCTCGCCTGCCCATGCCATCACCTTTGGTTGCAGCCTTCTCGTTGCCACCACACTAGGAATTGAGCCCAAAATCGCCATTAAAGAACTGGAAAATAATCTCAAATTACCCCCTGGACGCGCCAGCCTTCTACAGGGAATAAAAAACACCACCATCATTGATAGTTCTTACAATTCCTCGCCCTATGCTACTCAACAAATGCTCGAGCTTCTTCACAATTTTTCCGGCTATAAAATTGCTGTTTTAGGCGACATGCGTGAACTAGGTACGCAATCACAACAGGCTCACACCGAACTTTACAAAGTTGCCATAAACACATCAGACTATGTCATTGGTGTCGGACCGGAAACAATTAAATACTTCAAAGTAAATCAAAAGTGCCAAACCTTCAATTACTGGTGGCAAGCACTTGCTCACCTAAAAGTAATCCTTAAAAGTAAAGAAATTGTCTTAATTAAAGGTTCTCAGAACACCATTTTTACTGAAGAAATTGTTAAGGGCATTCTCAAAAATCCAGCTGATGTTTCTCTCCTCTGTCGTCAATCTCCCTATTGGACAAACGTAAAAAACAATTTTCAAAAAGCTAATCAATCTTTACCCGTCTCATCGACCCGTCCCAACCCACCAAAATTT
The DNA here is from genome assembly GCA_021817905.1 of bacterium. Taxonomy (GTDB): domain Bacteria; phylum Patescibacteriota; class Microgenomatia; order UBA12405; family UBA12405; genus JAMCSD01. Next base: position 30,744 of record JAKAFM010000007.1, read on the forward strand.
CATAAGGAATTGTCTCACTCAACCTAGCCATATTTTCAATGCTATTTTTTTCACCGGAATTATTACTAACCACCTCCACTTCATCCCACAATTGTGCTTTTATTTTATCCAATCCTACCACCACCAAATTCATGCAAACTCGTCCCAAAATCGGTGCATAGTTACCATTAATTTTAACAAAACCCTTATTACTCAACCGTCGATCAAGTCCCTCAAAATAACCCACTGGCACCACCCCGATTTTCATCTTTTTCAGCGCTACAAAAGTTCCTCCATAGCTTACCTTATCTCCTGTATTAATTTCCTTTATGTTCGTTAATGTCGAAATAACTCTCATCGCCGGTTTTTCACCCAAATAAAGTCCTATTCCCAATCTAGTCGCATTAGTCAGACCTTTAGACATTTTTACAACTCCAGCCGTAGCCGCCAAATGCCAATACTTAGGCGTTAAGCCCAATTCCCAGACTAATTGTTTGGCCTGTTCAAATTTTGCAATCTGCATCGTAGTGTAACTATCATCGCTATTATCAGCGTCTGCCAAATGACTCATTAATCCTTCAACTTCAATATGTTTGTATTTCTTTAGCTCGTCACGCATGATTGATAACTGTTTTATACTTACCCCTTGTCTACCCATCCCGGTATCAACCTTAATATGCACGGTCACTTTCTTTCCTAACCTACCAAGCTGTTGTATGGTTTCCATATCTTGAACCATCAACGCTATCCGGGAATAGTCCAAAGCAACTAAATTATCAGGATGATTACTACCAATCAACAATACCCGTTGTGCCGAATTAACCTTCCAAATTCGCAATGCTTCGTAATAGCTATCAGCCACTAAATAAGTCAGCTTTTTTTCTTTCAATATCTCAGCCACAATCTCTAAACCATGACCATAAGCATTAGCTTTTATTACTGGCCATACCTCCTGGTCCCCCGCTAACTTTCTATATGCTTCTAAATTTTCCAAAATGGCCCTCTTTGACACTTCGATCCGATTAAGTGTCACTAATTTCTTCTCAAACCAAGCCATGCTCTATTGTATCCCATTCTTGTCTTCTATGAATATAATGTTAAAATACGCCATATGAGAATACTAGAGATACTTGGAATTGCTGGAAAAATCAATCGTCTTCCGGTTGATCCATCATCAGTTGACACCAACTTACTACCCAAACTTCCTGGCTCAATTCATTTTGAACTTCATGGCGATTATATCGATCCCGAACTTGAGATAGGAACGGTCAGCTCAAGAAAAACCAAGCTACTCCAAACAATAAAAGATCTAAAAAATGTACAGTTTACCGAACAAGAACTCATAGCAGCAGGCAGCAACCACGTTCGAGCCCAAAACACCATCGCCGCCCTTATATCCGGGCTTGATCGACTTAATCGAGGAAGATAAGTCTTACCCCTTAAATTCTTTATCCTTCTTCATTTCCTTTTCAATCAAGTCCCGCAAGAACACTGACCTTGGAATCATTCGTTTTTGAGCTACGAAATCTAGATATGAAAGTATTTTGGGTGATACAAAAAAGTTAAATCGAACATCACTGTTCTGTTTCGCCTTCTCAATCGCTTCAGTTAAAAGCTTTTCAAGATTATTTTCATTATAAGAAACCCAAATAACCTTATCAGCACTTAACCCCTTAAAGAGCATTGGTTCAAAACCAGGTTTGTCAGAATAAAGAACAATGACCGGCTTACCTCCATCAATCGCCAAAGTAATTTCATGCCCGATATGCAACGTTGATGGATACGAGGCCTCAAACACTGAAAAATCGGCCTTATCCAATGACTTAACTAAATTTACATAAATCTCATGCTTCTCTTTGTCAGGAATCGAGGTAGCCTCTTTCGGTATGCGAACGATAGTATTATCAATAACATCAAAGCCACTTCCTTTTAAAATTGACCGGATCTGAGAATACACATTCTCGTATTCGGCTTTAAAATTGCGAGAACCTGAGAAAAATACCTTCATAGCACTATTCTAACAAACCTAGTTGTTTAAATAAAGTTCTATTATTCGATCTTGCCCCTAAAATAATCACTTTATCACCAAAATGGTGCAAGCGGTTCTTCAAATTGGCCAAAGTTGGATATTTTACCCCCTGATAAAGACAAGTATCACTCTTATCAATATATTGGTGAAAAATAAGTTTTGATAAAATTAGATTATTAATAATTCCCCACCGTTTAAGCTGTAATGGATCAGTAAAAACTCGTTTCCATTGCCAAAAAATGGCCCTAATCAAACTTCTAGAGGTAAAAACAATCAAATCGCTCTCTTCAAAAAAAACATCAATTGCATATGGTCCTTCAACGATCCAATTTTTTAATTCTGTTACTCGACGTATATTTTCATCAACCTTTTCAGTCGGATAATATGCATGGTGAGACATGGTAATCGATCCAAAGTCAATAAACAAATCATCAAGACAGATATACGGTATCAAAAGTTTTTGCGACAAATATTGTGCTAAAGTACTTTTCCCCGTTGAGCATGGCCCAATGATAAAAATCTTCATAAAATCTCAGTAGTATATCAATTATCCCTTATTTAGTCGATAATAAGCAAGCGTCTCTTTAGCCACTTGTTCCCAATTTTTAGAAAAATTGTGATCATCCCCCTCAACTACCCGAAGTGTTGCCTGTTGCCCATGGGTATTCAAGGCATCTACCACCGTTTGCTGCCACTCCACCTTGCACCAAACATCGTGAGTCCCCTGAAATATTTCCACCGGCGATTTAACCCAACTGTAATAATTTTCAAAAGCATAGCGTCGGGCATCATAATATTTTGTAAACTGGGCAATCATCGCCCGAGCCCCGGCCCCACCGTCAGGATCACTTTCTGACGTGTCCAGCACACTTTGAGGAAAGGGTTGCGTCATCGGCGCCCAAAGCACCGTCGGATAGTCTTCTCCAGTAGCCTCCAACACCGATAAAGCAATTTGTCCCCCGTTACTATGTGCCCAAATCCCAACTCGAGCCGGATCAACAAAAGATTGTTGTTTAATCGTTGCTAGCAAGTCCAACACCTGTGAAACCTTGGCAAATCGCGCTTCCATCACATCACTACTTTCACTGTCTGATAGTCCATACCCCAAAAAATCAATCGATATCGTCACATATCCCTCTTTAGCCAAATAATCCGCCATCTTCCAACTCCCAGATCCTGGGTAATAACCCACCTTCTCCGCATACCCTCGTATCATAATAATGGTTGGATATCGCTTTACATCCTGAGCTTGTCGAAGGACCGGCACATTTATCACCCCGGAAACCCATTTTCCGTCACTCATAAATCGGTACTCTTTACTGACCCAGGTAACTTTTTCTTTAATTCGTTTCCGTAAAATAGTAACCTCTTTAGGTTCACCCAATAATTCAAACGCCCCCGCCTTTCCTCCCCGCAACCTCAAAGCATCAAAATCATACTGCTCCAAATTTTTACTTATCGCCGGTTGTTCAGCACCCAACGGCACCAATGTCGCTTTATGCTTCCAATAATAAATCCAGCCCCCACCCCCCAGACCAATCAGCCCTGCTCCTACCAAAACAATGATCAAAATTCGTTTCACCCTTGATTTTAACTCATATAGAAATTAGTTCTCAGACTCATATCCTATATCACTAAGTGCCCCCACCCAATCACAATTTTTCTCACCAACCACACGCGCTGTCACCCTATTAACAAGTCCAACAAAATCCGGAGTATGAATCGACGATTGCATTCCCAGCTGGTATTCTTCAGGAAGTACTAACCGCCCCGACTGTGACCATACCAGTCCTTTTTTACCTGGTCGACCGGATACACGAGATTCAATTCTCGTTTTCATGGCTGATTATAACTCCAAATTTTTCTAGATACTATAGACCTACTGTGCACTTTGCATGTTTACCCACGGATCAATATTCTGCTCTAAATAATGTCTAATTAGTGGCACATTAAATTCCTGCTTATATAATCTATCCCCCTCAACCTCTACCAAATTCCACAAAGCAGCCCTCGGCCAGGGCATGACATAATCAATTTCATCAGAATTGAATGAATAGCCGTCTATTGGCATTTCTTTTATAAGTTCAGCCATGCATCTTATTCCAATTGACGTTTTAGTGTCCGTCACCACAAACACTACCGGCTCTGGGATTATTAATCCAAAATGAGCAACCATGTTCTCATTTATTCCCGTTTCTTCTCTTAACTCTCGCAGACCAGTCATTATCGGAGAATAATCACTTCTCTCAACATGTCCAGAAATGGTTGACCATAAACCACTTTCCCTTTTCCGAACCAAAACTAAATCTCTTTTCCAATAAGCTCGTTTTTGAAAGTTTTCCAATAGCACCACCACCGAAGTCGACTCTGGCCAATGATTTCTCATAAAGTAACCCATTTTACACCTATTTGCTTTGATGCCATTCTCATGTATAATACCTTTACTTCCGAAGACAGTAGGTGCCAAACTAAATCCTACCGAGGGTAAATAGCCTTTTATTGCTGTTCCTCGCATCGTCGGGGAACTTTTTAGTTTAAATAGGTCTAAATTTGAACCGCAGGGCCAAATTTTGCCTATTTACACAATCCGTCTCAGACGGATATTACACAAATAAATACAATCATGCCAAACCAAGCCAAAGTCCAAAAGGTTGAAGAAATAACCCAAAAACTTACCACTGCCAAATCAGCGGCTCTCGTCCAATACCAAGGACTCACTGCCAGCCAGGTTTCCGAGCTTCGCGACAAAGTAAAAGCCGCCGGTGGCGTTCTTGAAGTCAATAAAAATTCCTTAATTACCCGAGCATTGGAAAATATCGGTATCAAACTACCCGAAGTCCTTACCGGTCCCACTGCCATCGCTTACGGCGTTACCGATGAAATTAATGGCTTCAAAGAAATCGACAAAGTCAATAACGACAAAAAAGTCACCAGTTTCAAATATGGCATCTACGACAAAAAACTTTTATCACTCGCTGAATTCCAAAAATTCTTAACTTTACCCAGCAAATCGCAATTAATCTCTCAACTTTTAGGGGGCCTTCAAAATCCCCTTCAACGCTTGGCCTACGCTTTGCGTTTTAACCAAACCCAACTCGTTATGGTTTTAGACGCCATAGCCAAGAAGGGTAACTAATCGCTAATTAGTAATTATTATTTTATTTTATATATGTCAGACAAATCCCAAAAAATAATTGACCAAATAGCTGAATTGTCGGTTCTCGAACTTTCCGACCTGGTCAAAGCCCTCGAAGAGAAATTCGATGTTAAAGCTGTTGCTATGGCTGCCCCTGCCGCTGCCGGTACCGCCGCTGCTGCCACTCCTGCAGCTGAAGAGAAAAATGAATTCGATGTCGTCATCACCAACGCTGGTGCCAACAAAATCGCCGTCATCAAAGTGGTTCGCGAATTCAAACCAGAACTTGGCTTAAAAGAAGCTAAAGATATGGTTGATGCTGTCCCCGCTACCCTTGGCACTATGAAAAAAGATGCTGCCAATGATGCCAAAACCAAACTTGTCGCCGCCGGCGCACAGGTCGAATTAAAGTAGACTTTTTATTTTAATCACTAAACCCTCCTGAGTTTATCTCAAGGAGGGTTTTTAGTTTATCTATTTTTCATTCAATATTTTCGCCACTTCCCCTACCTTCCCCGTCATTTCTTTTTTACATACCAATAATCCTTTTGGGCCGTCAATTACTACAATATTTTCCAATCCGATAATCGCCACCGGTTTACCATCGCTCGTTTTCACAAAATTATTTTTAGCCTCGATTTCTATTAATTTGTCATTAGAAATTAGAAATTTGTCATTTCTTTGTTGATATTCAAAAACACTTTCCCATGTTCCAAAATCAGTCCATTCATAATTTGCTTCCACTACCAACGTATTTTCTGCCTCAAATTTCGTTACCATATATTCAATTCCCGCCTTTGGCATTTTTGCATACTCAGTTGCTTCATCGGCTCCGCCAATAATTGCCTGCAATGGTCCATACCAATCCGGTGCTCTTCGCCTAAATGCTTCCAACATTGCCCGCGGTGTCCAGGCATAATGATTGGCATGTAAATACAGCTCCCCCGCCTCAAAATCCTTCTGCAAATCTCCCTCTTCCTCGCGCATAATCCAGCGGTCAACCTGGTAAACACCCGTTTCCATTGCTGGGTTTTTAACTTTAATATAATCAACTCCACGTACCAAAAATTTCGGCTTAATCACTCCTGTCACCAATTTACCCGTCTTCTTAATCAACTCCTCAGTTTTTTTCATCGTCGCTAAATAATGTTCACTTGGTGTTCGTAAAACATCTGCTTGCACTAAAAAAAATGGTTCATCAGGTGCAATTTGAAATAATTTTGCCGCCATAAAACCAGTAGCTGGTCCCTGGTCACGATGATCCGGCTCTACAAAAACATTAGCCTTCACAATTTCTGGAACCTGCAACATCGCTAGTTGAGCCTGAGCGGCATTGGTCTGCAGATATATTTCCTCCGACTTATAAGCCTGACGCAACATCTCCCAAGTCATCTCAAACAAACTTTTCTCCCCCAGAAACTTAAGAAAATGCTTCGGCATTTCCGGGCTGGATAACGGCCACATCTTGGTCCCTACCCCTCCACAAATAATGACTGGTTTCATAGTCAATTATACTTCCTCATCTCTTCGGCTGCTTTCTTCATCTGTTCTTTTTCTTTTTTCGAAAATTCCACTTCCAAAACTCGCTCCACTCCATTGCCCCCCAAAATACACGGCACACTCAATGCCACCCCACTAATGCCATAATAATTATGCAAAGGCACAGATAATGGAAAAACAGTTTTCGCATCTGATGCAATTGCTTCCATTAGTTTAGTCACCACCACCGCAATCGCGTAGTACGTTGCTCCCTTTAAGGCAATCACTTCCCCAGCCGCCCCCCGTGTTCTTTGGTAGCAAAAAGTAATCACCTCTTCATCAATATCACCAAAATCCATAAGTCGCTTACCTCCAATCATGGTATTTTCATAAACCGGAAACGAATGATCCCCGTGCTCACCCAAAATATAGGCATGAATCGAACGTGGATTAATCTTAATCTCTTGACTTAAATAATAACGAAACCGCAAAGTATCCAACAATGTGCCACTACCAAAAATCCTGCCTTTCATCTCTGGAGCTAGAGAGTACGCATACTGCGTCAAGACATCAACCGGGTTGGTTATCATAATTACGATAGCCTTTGGAGCAATCTCAACAATTCTCGGCATTAATTCAGCAATTACTTCCTTATTACTGGCAATTAGATCCAATCTTGACTGGCCTTTCAATTGGGCAGCTCCAGCCGAAACTACAATCAAATCGCTGCCAACAATATCTTTTAAATCATCAGTAGCGATAAAGTTAACATAATCTAAAATTGGAACCGCGTGTTCAATATCCAATTTTTCACCCAAGGCCCGATCCAAATTCCGATCATATAACACGATTTCTGAAGGCACCCCCGACAACATCATCGTATACGCTGTTGTCGATCCAACCCGTCCACAACCGATAATCGCCACCTTCATAAACTACTGTCTCATATACTCACTCATTTTTGCAACCGTCTCCTTAATAATCGCTTCCCAAACTTCCTCTACATTAATCGCATTATGAGGGGTAAAAACCACATCATCACGATCAACCAGATGACAAAATAAAGCTTGGTTCTCGACTCCAACCCGCTCTCTTGGCACTTCCTCCTCCACCGCATCAAATCCTGCCCCCCGCAAAATTCCTTGATTAAGTCCCCACAGCACCGCTTTGGTATCCACTACTGGCCCCCGACTTGTCGATACCAAAATGCTTCCTTTTTTCATCAAACCAATCATTTTCTTATTAATCAAATGATACGTCTCAGGGGTCGAAGGCACTTGAATAGTCACAATATCTGCATCTTTCAAACAAGTTTCCAAATCAACCGCCTTGTAACCTCCTTTTTTTGCCGCCTCCTGGTCTATTTTCTTCTTCACTCCCATAACGTGCATTCCCAGGCCTTTGGCGATGCCAACTACTTTTTGGCCTACTTTTCCAACACCAATCACCCCCAGTTTCTTTTTATATAACTGTATTCCCGTCGCTGCCTGCAATAACATATCACCTTCTTCGGCCACCTCTTTTGCTACAATAATTTTCTTAGCCACCGCCATTACCAACGCCATCGTATATTCCGCCACCGCTCGCGATGTCAAATCTTCCACCAAAATAATTTTAACCTTTCCAACTTTTACTTCTGGTTTCAACTCACATCCCCGCACCACAATCAGCTGCAATTGTGGCAATTGTTGCAAAAGTTTTTCCTCCAACGCTTCTTCTTCACCGACACTAATAATCTGGTATTGTTCCGCTTTTAAGATACTCTCCGAGAGTAAGCTCGAAAATATACCTACTCCAAATGTTGGCAAATCCATAATCTCCCGTTCAATAATCCCTTTTTCCCACGGTTTGACTCCAAAAAATGCCACTTTCAATTGTTGCTGCACACATACATTTTAACGCAATTTGCCCGCATTCACATATCGTTTAGTCACCTATAGTATTCTGCATACTTGACCTACTAGTATGCATTATGTTTAACTGTTTACAGTTATCAATTACTTTGATCTAAGAGGAGCCACCATATGGATGATCAATCAATATCACAAGACAAACTTGTGAAACAAGAATCGACAAAATCTACCCGTAAAATCAACGGCGTGTCGATTGATAACTTGCCCGACTTGTTAACCGTTGCCGAAGTTGCCGACCTACTTCGAGTCTCCAAGCTGACTATCAAGCGCTGGGGTAAACGCGGAAAGCTTCCTGCTATTCGCATTAACGCCCGCGGTGATCGCCGCTACCGCAAAGAAGCGGTTCTTTGGTTACTTGGTATCCAAAGCGAATAAAACCAACCCTGCCCACAAGTGATTAACTTACTACTCTCCCTCTCGGTGTTCGTTTTACCAATCCTTTTTTCATCAGAAACGGCTCATATACTTCCGTAATCGTTCCTACGTCTTCAGTCAACGCCGCGGCAATATTTTCCACCCCCACCGGTCCGCCACCATACTGCAATTTGACTACCTCTAAATACTTTCTATCTGCATCAGATAAACCTGACTCATCCACCCCCAAAAGTGACAAAGATTCTCGTACATGTTTCAAAGTAATAACTGGCTGACTATCTTGCTCAGTTTTCGTAAGGGCAGACCACTGTGTCTGCCCAGGATGAGCTTGATTGATCTGCGCATAGTCTCGCACTCTCCGTAACAATCGGTTAGCCACCCGTGGCGTTCCCCGAGATCTACGGGCAATTTCAGCTGCTGCCTCCGGATCAATTTTCACTCCCAAAACAGCCGCCGTCCGGATCACAATATGCGACAAAGGTTCGTCATCATAAAAATCCAATTGTTGCACATACCCAAACCGATCCCGCATTGGTCCGCTTACCAAACCTATTCTAGTCGTCGCCCCCACAATCGTAAATTTCTGTAATTTAAGCCTCACCGTCTTTGCTGATGGACCCTTACCCAAAACGATGTCCAAACAATAATCTTCCATCGCACTATAAAGCGTTTCCTCAACGATTTTATTAAGTCGATGTATCTCATCAATAAACAAAAAGTCACCCTTTTTAAGGCCTGTTAAAATCGATGCCAAATCCCCCGCCCTGGCCAATGCTGGTCCTGAAGTAATCTTTATTGACCCGCCCATCTCGCGGGCGATCAAAAATGCCAAAGTTGTTTTGCCTAATCCTGGCGGACCATAAAACAGCACATGGTCCAAGCTTTCCCCCCGCGACTTCGCCGCCCGCAAAAAAATATCCATCTGCTCTTTTAATTTTTGCTGACCAATAAACTCCGCCAACTTCTCCGGCCGTAGTTTAACTTCAACTTTTTCTTCTTCCTGTTTTAAATGTGGATCCAAATTCCCATCCATAACATCATTGTACCAAACTCAAACAACCATAAAACCAAACAAAAACCGAAACAACCTAGCTACCCCGAATTCGAAAAACAAAAGTAATCGTAGTTTGAGTAATTCCTTCACCTGCAGGAGTCAACCGAGCACCCTCACCCTGCACTTCGCCACCAAAATCCTTCAATAGCCTTTTTGCTCTTCGGCTCCACGTCTCCGCAGCCTCAGGTAACATTTGCTCATCAACAATACGAACACCCACTCTCAACGAGCCATCACTCCGTTTTTCAAAAATAGTTTCTCCCTTACTCATAACCAAAGTATAACACACCACCGTCTATATATTCTTCAAACACCACTCCACCCGCTCTTCCAACTCCACCATTTCTTTTGGAATCCGCTTTATCACATTTTCAATTTCACTCCGACCAAAACCTAGCTGTTTTAAGCTCATAAAAACCTCATCCGCAACCACTTCATCCTGGTTCAAATCCAACTCTCCTAATCCTCCGATTTTTGATTTAAGATCCACAATAATTCGCTGCGCCGTCTTCTTTCCAATTCCTTTTATTTTTTGAAAAAATGCCACATCAGCACTTCCAATAGCTTTAATAATATGCTCCCCGGTCGTTTCTCCCATCACTCCCATCGCCGTTTTTGGTCCTACTCCCGAAACGCTAATTAACAATTTAAACACCTCCATATCATCGTAATTTTCAAATCCAAACAAACTCATATCATTTTCCGACACCGCCATATACGTCACCACCTTAACCTCATCACCCTCATCATGCTTACTCAAAAAATTTCTATTAACATGCACCAAATACCCCACCCCACCAACATCGATTTCTACCGTCAGTACATACTTATGTCCAATCACCCCCTTCAAACTCGAAATCATAGCTCATTATAGCTTACTGTCCGGGCTGCCGTTAGTGCAATCGCCACCGCATCAGCTGCATGACTTGGGGTAATCACCTCCGTCAATCCCAACAACTCTCTTACCATTATTTCCACTTGCTCCTTTTCTGCCTGGCCATACCCCACTAATGCCATTTTTACCTGCAAAGGCGTAAATTCTTGTACCACCAAATGACAATTGGCTGCCACAATTTTTATTACTCCAATCGCCTCTGACACCCCAAGTGCCGACTTGGCATTCCTGGCAAAAAACAATTTTTCCAAAACCAAAACTTCTGGTTTATAGTTCCTGATCAACAACGCTATTTCATCATAAATTTTCTTAAGCCTTTGTGGACTTTCCAATGTTCGGCTGGCAACTATTACTCCACAGTCAACCAGCTCAAAATCACGGTCACTTTTTGGACTTTTGACAGGCATTATCACCCCCCACCCCGTATTTTCCAATCCCGGATCAATGCCTAGTATCATCTGACAGACTCCTTAAACTATTTCGCAACAAATCATTTGCTAACGACTTCATGTGCCTCGGCATCACCTCAGCAAAAATTACCCTGGTTGACACCTTCTCAATATTCCGTGCAAAAGCTTCAGGTCTTCCACCTCTTTTCATTGCTTATTTTACCAAGTCATCACCCAAACAATCTATCCGGCTTTAGTCTCATAATTTCAATTGCTTAGCACTTCCAGCTCGAGGCACTGTCTTTGAACCAGTCTCTGAAATCTTCCCATCAACACCAACCGTAGCATCAACCACCATACCATCCGAATTAGTTTCAAAACTAAACTCAGTTAAATTTTGTTTTTTACCATCTACCACAATAGTAGTAATAATTCGTTCATTTTTAGATAATTCTTTCATATGTAATAAGTATATAAAATTATAACGTCTCCGTCAAACCATCACCCTATCAACCCGGAACTCTCACCTGAATTTCCTCGTTTAAATGAGGCACCGCCTGCCCCAAATCCGTCCTTTCTGACTTCAAAAAATCCCAGGGCGATTTCCCTTTAGTAACCTTTAAAACCTCACCTGATTTTCGAAAATTATGTTCGTTCATATAATTCAGTATGATCCCTTTATTTCCACTTGTCAAGTATATAGTAATACTTATAGGATTATATTAAACTTCTCCACTTTTCCACAAAATCTTTACATATCTTTTACTATAAGACAAAGTAGCTAAATAGTATAAGATCTTGATAAACTAAAACATGGATTACACCGGTTTATATCTACTTCTTAAAAAACAGTTCCCGAATCTAAAAATCGAAAAAGATTTTCCGCTTGCCCCCCTTACCACCCTCAATATTGGCGGTCCCGCCGATATTTTTATCGAAACCAAAACCAACGATGAATTGGTTAATATACTGAAATTCCTCGGCCAATTCCCTGCCCTGTCAACCAGCCCGACAACTGGCGCGGGGGAAGAGTTAGAGAATGGTTTTGTCACCATGCTTGGCAACGGCTCGGGAATCCTCATTGCCGACGCTGGCATCCGTGGCATTACTATCAAAAATACTGCCAAAACCATTACCATTCACTACCAATCTTCCAGCAATAATCAATCAACAAAGTTAAAAAATAATTCCACCCATCGCCTCGAAAATGAGCCTCAAAAATACCTAAACTTCGGCAGTCTTGACTACGACGAAACAGGTTACCCTACAGTCGATGTTACCCTCGACGCTGGTGTCCTAATGCCCCAGGCCATTACGTTTCTACTTAATCAAGGCATCACCGGATTGCAATGGTTTGCCTATATCCCCGCCTCTATCGGCGGCGCCACCTGGTACAACCTTCACGGTGGCAGTTATCATTTTGCCGATTATATCCAATCAGCCGAGGTATTTGATTTAAAAGAACTTCAAATAAAACATTTAAATTTTGGCGCTGAAGCGCCAGCAAAGAGTTTCGACTACGAAAATTCTCCCTTTCAAAACCACCCGGAATGGGTTATCCTCTCTACCACCCTCCGCCTTTTTAAAGGCGATATTGACCGCGCCAGAAACGTCGTTACCCAATGGATCCTCCAAAAAAGCAAAGTCCAACCGATGAATTCCGCCGGTTCGGTCTTTCAAAATCCTTCACTTAAAGATTCCATCCGTCTCTGGGGCGAGCAGAAATCAGCTGGTTGGATCATCGATCACGAATTAGGACTTAAAGGCAAACAAAGCGGCGGAGCTCAAATTAGTCTTCAACATGCCAATATCATTATCAACACCGGCACTAGTACCGCTGCCGACTATCTTAGTCTAGTAAAAGAAGTTCAAACCAAAGCCAAACAACGCTTCAATCTTGATTTAAAAATGGAAGTCAAAACGCTGGGAATGTGATACCATAGGCTATATGACAGAAATAGACCTATCAAAAATCCAGGCAACACTAGACAAGGTAACCAGAAATCCTATCAGCGCCTATCAACTATTTGAACAACTAACAGAACTCGGTGTCCAACTTGAAGAAAAAGCTCCAGAATTCCAAACAAGATCCACTACCAACACCCCTGAACCTCCCACCCCCAGGGAAACAATTCTAACAAAGTTATTTCATCCCCACCATTCTTAATCTTCCTCCTTAACTCCTACGTATCAGGTATGTTATAGTACCCGCATGACTGAACAAGAATTAATCGAAAAAAAAGCAATTAAAGTCTTAGAAGTTGCCAAAGCTAACCAACTATCCCCAGATCAAATTAGAAGCAGAATAAGTACTGTCCTAGAAGGTGCTCTGACTATCCGCCCCCTAGAGATAAGAGTCGCCAATCGCGTACTTGCGATGCTACCGGATGACCGCATTAACGAACCTAACCAAAGCTAACTGTCGCCGCCACCGCTTCGGCTCCTGAATCAAGCTATAAAGCCATTCTAAACCCATCTTTCGCCACTTTTCCGGCGCCCGCTTAAGGTTTCCACTGTAGTAATCAAAGCTCCTTCCTACTCCCATGACTACCCTTACCCCCGCTTTTTGTAGATCCGATAAGTGGGCCGCAATCCACTTTTCTTGCTTTACCATCCCATAAGCCACCAATAATAAGTCCGGCCTGAATTCTTGAATTTGCTTTACTACTTCTTTATCCGATAGTTCCGGTTCACCGCAACACGTCTTCAATTTGTCATCAGAAATTAGAAACTTGGATCTCAAAAATGCTCCTGTTTTTTCTGCAGCCTGGCCAAAGCCACCCAAAAGGAATATTTTCCCTTTTTCTCTATCAATCTGCATCACTAAATCGATCATAAGTTCGCTTCCCCGAACTACTTTTTGATCATACGCCCCCCTCAAAACTTCCCTTCCCGTTTTCAAGCCCTGCCACATTCTTGACAAAAAAGTATCTCGCTTCAACACTTCCCTTGCCCACAACAACGCCACCCCGTCAATCACATTCACATCTGTCCGAGACAATATCTGCTTAAATAACGCATCTTTGCGTGTTTTCATAACAAATTCAGGGTTCACGGTCGCTATCCACAACGGTCTTTTCTGCTTCCAGCCTGCCACCACCTTTAGCACTTGATACTTGTCTCCGCCAAATAGGCCGATATCAAAGATTGTCCACTCCTTTATGCTCATTCTACCAATGACTATACACCAATTTCTAAGCCATTTCACCCCCAACTATATCATCTACTCCATCTAGCTTCACTTTTTTAAACCTATAAGTGATCCACACGCCTTCCCTGACCACTAACGTATCACTTTTTACTAGTCATTATCGCCAAAAAAAACCTCAAATAGAGAATACTATAAGATATAAATACTAACTATATCACCTCGTTATTAAACACACATTAAATATGCAAAATATAAAACTAACAAAACGGCAATATTTAAAAAGTAGAATAAAATATATACTCAAATTTAAATGGATAGTTACATTAAAGTACACTAAATATCTAAAAATAATGCATTTATAAAAAAGCTAGAAAAACCCATTAAAAATTAAATAGATCAAACCAATCTTCAAAAATATTATAGTGCTAACGTATTGCCCGTCGGTAGACTTCCAAATTTTCGATCGCCGCCCCGACTCCTTTAATAACACAAAACTGTGGCTCCAAGGCTATATGGGCCGCCACCCCAATTTCCGAGGTAACCAGTTTATTAAAATTCCGCAACTGCGACGTCCCTCCCGAGAGCACAATTCCCCGGTCGGCAATATCTGCCACCAATTCTGGTGGAGTTACCTCCAAAGCATCCCGCACCACCATCAAAATTTGCATTAATGTATCCTTGATAGCCTCATAAACCTCATCGGATGATAGTTCTATCGCCTTTGGCAACCCAAAAACCGAATCTCGACCGTTAACCGGCATTAATTCCGGACGTTTAAGTTTAGTTGCACTCCCCAAGGTAATCTTAATATTCTCCGCAGTTTGCTGACCAATTATCAGATTATGTTTTTTACGGACATATTCAACAATTGCTGAATCAAGCTTATTGCCGCCAACCCTGACTCCTCGATGTGTTACAACTCCCCCCAAAGCTATTACCGCCGCCTCAGCTGCCCCACCACCAATATCGATTATCATATTACCCGCTGCTTCCGCTACCGGAATCTTTGCCCCAATTGCTGCCGCCAACGGTTCATCGATCAAATAGGCTTTTTTTGCTCCTGCCGACATAGTTGCCTCCATTACCGCCCGTTGCTCAACTTGAGTTACCCCAGCCGGTACACAAATCATTACTTCTGGACCCATCAACCACATCGACCCCATAACTTGACGCATGAAATAGCGTAACATTGCCTCAGTTACCTCATAATCAGCTATAACCCCATCTTGCATAGGTTGGACTACCTCAATGTATTCCGGAGTCTTTCCAATCATTTTCTTAGCTTCATTTCCTACCGCCAGCACTTTTTTATCTTCAATACCCACCGCCACCACTGTTGGCTCATTCAAAACCACCCCTATCCCTGCCTCCCAAACCACACTGTTTGCGGTTCCCAAATCTATCCCCAATTTCCTAAATAGTTTCATCTCTTAATTCTAGCATCCACTCCCTCTCGAGACTTTAACGTATTTCCAGCCATTATTAACCAATTTGTAGTATAATCCCACCCGAACACAATTTAATTAAAATCATCACTTAACACTCATTTTAACTATAATAAAACCATGGCCGCCAACTCCTCAAAAAAAAGTCTCTTAATTATGATTACCGTCGCCAGCATGGTCATCTTTGGGACCATCATCATCTCACTAATTGCCCGAGGCTACCAGCTAAATTTTAAAAATGGCCCAATCTTAAGCTCCACCGGTTTAATCTCAGCCACCTCCAAGCCAAAGTCTGCCTCTGTCTACATTAATAATCGCCTCTTCACTGCCACCGATGATACCATCAATCTTCCCCCGGGAGACTACGATGTCCGCATCGCCAAAGATGGCTATCTCCCCTGGGAAAAAACCATTAGAGTCAAAAACGAAACCGTCTACCAGACCGATGCTGACCTCTTCCGTTCTGCTCCTGATCTCAGACCAATTTCACTCAGTGGCGCCATCAATCCCGTCGCCAGTCCTGATAACTCAAAAATAATATACGCTGTTGCCACCGCCTCCGCCACTCGTGATAACGGTTTATATCTCTACGAAAATAACAATAATGCCCTCCCTTTAATCAAAAACAGTCCCCAACAATTAAGCCAAAACGTCAACGGTATTGACTGGTCAAAAGCCCAA
>JAKAFM010000021.1 GCA_021817905.1 bacterium
TACTCCAAATATTTTCTTCCATTCAAATTTCATAAGCTTACTATTATACCGTATTTATTTACCGTATATTTCCCGTTTTTATTCCGCAAAGGCCTCTCTGGCCAAAGCGATTAATTGCTTCCGATCGTCTTCTTCCCCCTCTCGAACTCTAAAAATATAACCACAACTTTGGCATTTATAAGTAATTTTAAATCGCCCATTTTGATAAAGCGCACTTATTGGCTCTAGCAATCCTCCACACTCGCTTGCACGATCTCCGGGAATATCTTTGTCCACATGTTTTCCCCACAAGCACTTCGGGCAATGATCCGTGTAACCATCCCCGATCACCGTATTTCCACAAACTTCACACCCAAAATCTTCTTTGACTCGTAAAAAATGTTTCATTGCTAATTATAACGATAGTAATCAAATTTAAGCGCGCGAGCAAAGCGAGTCCGCCTCAGGCGGAAGCACCGCCAAAACATTATACAAGTCAATTATCATTTTCCCAATTCCACTCCCATTCTAATATCCCGATCAAACGATTGATTAAATAACAGTTTATCTCCCACAATACTGGCACTCGGCTGCACTTGTAACGGCTGCCATCCCGCCGGATACGACACCAAGCTCACCAGAGACGTTGATCCATACCCCGGTTGACGTTGAATATATCCCAAATACGAAAAACTATTCCCTTTACTCATATCAATTCCCGACGAGTACCGCAATTCTACTGTTTTCTTTGCCCCAACTGGAACCAACATCAAAAAGCCAATTTCTTTTTTGCTTCCCAACGTCGTCACCGTCATATCTGCTGATCCTAAAATGGTTTTTTCTGCCGGATTGTCAGTTGCATACATTGCTATCTGCGATACATTAACATCATTGGGCACATAAACCCTTATATAATCTTTATAATCCCCACCCGGCCAATTACTCGATTTAGCCGTATTCTCATAGTTAATTTTAATCACTCGCGCCACCGACTGGGTTGATAGCTCCACCAGTTGTTCCATTGATCGATTAATAAAATAATTAGCTTTATTTACTCCCAGGTTAGCTTCAACTACGTACAAGTAATCGGCGATACACCGATCTTTCGCGCATCCTCCATCATAAAGCGCCCCATCCCACCCTAACTGAGATAGAGTATTTGCTGTTTTTGGTTCAGTTGCCATTATCTGTAACTCGTTTTTATCTGCCAAATCAAACACTTCCGTCACCAGCTTCAACTGCTGGTCAAGGGACAAACCTTTTATCGACTCAAACAATTGCTTCGATAACTCTCCTAGAAAACTCTCTTTTTCATGTGATCCTGGGAAAAAATTCTGTTCTGAATAATATTCCGCCTGTTCATACAAATTATCTTTATTAACCTTCTCTTTAAAATTAGGCAAATATACTTCTCCAACCACTCCCAACAATCCTCGCGCCACCGCCAAATCAATCGCCACTACCCCATTCACACTTCTTCCTGTTTCTTTATCTGAAAACCACAGAATATCCCGTGCCGCCTGAGGAAATCCCGCTTGCCAATTAGCATCACGCATATACCACGACGCCTCACCCAAATATTGTTTAATCGGCAAAGGCGGCTCTACGTGACCCTTAAGTTGACCATCCGCCCCATAAATATCCCGCACTTCCAACTGCAGTAATTTGCCATTTTCAAAGCTTAAAATACCATAAGAACCGATAAATCCACCTGACGGCCGCAATTCATTTTCATTTTGGAATAACACTAACCAATCCCTCCGTTTTCCATCCGCCCCAATCAATTCAGGCACTATTGCCAGCGCTTTCCTTCCCTCGCTCAACACCACCCGCGAATTCGCCACTGTTTTTTCTGTTTCTTGAAGTTTATTTCGTAATATACCCGGCAATTGCCACCACTCCCCACCCAATCGAGCCTGCAACACCCCCATTTCCGAGTCAACTCCCTCCAATTGCCCCGACAAATCAGCCAATACTTCGACAGTCGGTATTTCTTTATCCTTAAATACTCCCGTATATAACTTTTGGCCATTCTCAACCGCCGGAATTGCCTGAATTACCACCACCAACCCCTGATCTACTACCCGCACCAACTGGTCCCAATCACCTCCAATTCCCCAACTCGACATTACCTCCTCCACACTCCTCACCTCATCTAGTGTCTCTTTACTGGTAGTCATCGCCTCTTGCCACTGTTGTTGCTTCAATAAAGGCGCGATCATAGTTATGGAATGAACGATTCCATAAAGTCGTATTCCCCAATAGCCACTAAAAATAACCATCATCAGCAACACTATTCCCAAACCCAGACCCACCCTCCGCCGTCTACTCTTTTTTACCTTCTTTGGTTCAAGTGGTTTAACTGCTGCCTCATGTGCAACTTCTTCTGTTACACTTTCGACTTTTACATCGTCCTTCACCTGATGGAGACTTTCTGGCTTAGGACCCGGTACCTCAATCGGTTTAATCCACGATAAACCCATTCCTTTCTTAATCCCCTCTGGCTTTTCTTCAATTTCATCACTCACTTCTTCCCCAACTACTTCAACCGCCTGTTTCTTTTTCCAACTTTCATTCGGTTCAAATTCTGGCACCACTTCATATGCCACATCCTTTTCAACCGTTTCTTCATGTTTTTTTATCGGCAGCAAGGGTAATATTTCCGATACCTCATACTTCGAGATTTCATAATTCGGTTTATATGTCACCGGCCGTTTACGATTATTCTTAGTTCTCCCCATTTCATCTGCCTTTGCAAAAAAATACTGCAATGTTTCCTTGATTGTTGATTCAAAATCACGAACCGGCACCCACCGCAAATGCTGCCAACTATCTTCTACCACTCCTTCTTCGCCTTCGGTAGTAGTTTCCAAGTCCGTCACCTCCCGTTTTGTCATTTTAGCTTCCTGTTCCAAACACTCAGCCAATACTCCCCGTTCCACTTTCGCCCCACCATACACCCACCGCCTACTATCCGTTCCCGACAAAAAACTGGCTCGCAGCACTGCCTCTACCACATCATCAACCGCTACCGGCCGCAAATAATCATCCTTGGGCAACGGCAATGGTCGGTTAAGAACCGCCGCTTCAATTGCTCCGCCCAGCCAATTTTTATCCAATTCCATCCCCGGCCCGTACACTTCACTAACTTCAACAATTCTCCAATTTACTCCCAACGCCGCCAACACACTTTCTTCTCTCTTACGGGATACTTCTTTTTTATCAATTTCAATGATAGTCAATTTTGCCCCATCCTGTGTTGCCTTCTTCCAAACATCAACCGATTGACTAAAATCAAAAAAATAAGCCACCCCATCAGGATAAGGTTCCCCTGATGGTTGCAGAACAAAGCGGTTATCGTCAATCAAATCACCACCGTCAGCCCCTACTCCATAAACCAAAAGGTCTTTTTCCAGCAAAGCTCGTGCTAATTTTTTAGCCACAAAATGGTCAATTCCTACCACCAGTGCAATCGGCATACCGCTATCCATAAAACTATTCTAAAGCAAATGAATAGCTTTACCTAGGGTGCGGGAATATTTCGGTTTATATGCGGTTATTATCTATAGTTTTAGTTTAAATATAAAATTTTGTACATACACGAAACATGTCCAGGTAAGGGAGAGACGTGAAAAATCGTTAGGATTGTAATTGTGTTTAAAGCTAAAATACTTTACTACAAGTTTTCAAAAAAAATCAGAACAGGCACGTTGGGAATAAAGAAGCTAAAAATTACGTTATGATAAAAGCTTAAAAACTAGTTCAAATCAAAGCATTCTTGTCGTCAACACAAACATCAGCCCCTCGCTTACCGCTGTCATCCAGGCACCAGCATATATCCCAAAGAAGGGGATTAAAATTACATTTCCAACCACATTGGTCACCAAAACTATAATTCCCAAGCGTAACATTAAGCGTTGCTTACCTCGAGAAATAAGCCAAAAGCCGTTTAAATGATTTAGATATGCGAAAAAGAAGGGGATGATCAATATTCTCAATACCGTAATCGATGGTAAATATTCATTATTACTTAATACTTTAATTGCCAGAGGTGCCAACCAATAAATCAACGGTGCTCCAATAAACACCATCAAAAGTAACCATCTTCGGCTATCACGATAAACCATTTTCTGGCTCTCATGCTCTGATAACAAGGGAAAAACACTGCTCATAAAAAAATAAGCCGGCATCAATAAATTACTATAAATACGGTATGCCAAACCATACCATGCCACCGGCTCAATTCCCCAAAAATGACGGATGAGCATCGAATCTACCGCTCGATCATATCCAGCAAACAATAATAGGTATAACCCCATTGGCCAAGATTCCTTCAAAAGTCGCTTAATTTCATCAGGAGACATCCGCCATTCTAATTTCTGCCCAAAAAAATCTCTCAAGGTCAACCAACCAACCGCTAAACTTACCCAGCGTGCTAACAAATAAGCTCCCAACACACCCACTAAAGATAATTTTCCTGAACCTAATACTAACCAGCCCAAAAATAACCCCGGAAACAGCACATCAATTACTGTTTTTACTTCCAATTTAAGACGATATTGCCATAACATTTCCATGCTTCCTGCCACCATCGTTCCCCATAACATTAAAATCGACAAAACTGCTTCCGTTCGAATTGCCCTAAATTCTGGATAAAACCAGGAAAAAAGCAACCCAACCCCAAACACTACCGAAGTTAACATCACTCTCAACCAAAAAAGCTGCACCCACATATTAGGTGCTTTTTCCTTTCCCGCTTTCACCATTTCTCGGACCCCAATCAGTCGACTCCCTAAATCAGCCGCTGCATCGAACAACAAAAACACTGCCGTTAATAGTGAGAAATTTCCGTAACCAATCACCCCCAACTTTGCTGTCATTAATCGGATAGTAAAAAGACTAAAACCAACCGTGATAACCTTTCCCACGATCTGTGCACCTGTCGACTGTAACGTCTTCTTCATAGCTACAGTAGTATACTCAATACCACTGACGATAACCACCAATTTTGAGGCAAACTCCACCAGTAATGATCAATTAAGCTAGTTATTCCCATTACCAAAAAAAACCTCCAATACTTCTTATTCCACAGTTTTATTAATCCCATTAAAAAAACGCCAGTGCCAACTAAACCACTTTCTACCAACCAGAGCAGGGGAATATTATGAACCGGCTGGAGCCAAAAGACTCCTCCGTTCCTCTTAACTTCTGATAATCTCACCAAGAAATTATTAAAGCCAACCCCAAAAAGAGGGGATTTTTCCCACAAAGCCACCGCTGCCTCCACCAACATCACCCGCTTATTCCAACCATCACTATCCCACCCGCCGAAATAATTCTGATATATCCACCACCCCCCAACTCCAAAAATTACTACGCTCGTCACCATCAATCTTTTATTTGACATTAGAAATTTGACACTAGAAATTAATAGTAATATTGTCAACCCCCAAACCACCCTACTTCCGGCAATAACCACGCCTACTGTTCCTATTCCTAAAATCAACCAATACCACCACGTTCTTTGTTTAATAATTAATTGCCACAAAAGCAAACTTACCAATAAAAACCCAGCCATACTATTAGGATGAGAAAAGGTTCCGTATGCTCTCAAAAACTCCCTCCCGGCAATCGACAAAAGTGCCACTCCTGGTGTATTTTGATTAAAAGTACGTTCACCCAACCAGTAAAAAAAACCACCCACACTGGCGCCACGATATACTTGCCATAACCCTAACCCAACCTCCACTATTAACCATACCGGAATAACCGTCTTTAAAAACCTCTCGACTTTCAGTTTTTGACCTTTAATTATTTCAAAGAGTATTGCCCACTGACCAATCCATATCCACCGATATATCGCCACCGGCTTATTAATTGCTACCAAAATATTAATCCCCGCAAAAATACCAACGATAATCCACCATTTATCAAATTTTAGTTTCTTCAGATCAGTTACAAATAAACCAACCCAAATAATATCTAATAAATATAAGGTAGGGGACAAGTAATCCACCCTTAACCCGCTAACAAGACTCCAATCAGGCCAAAAATGTTTCCCTAATTGCGTTGGAATTAAGACAAGAAATGCAAAAAAGATAAAATTGCCTATCACATCACATTCTATCTTACTTTTTGCAATTAGCTTTTAAGCTTTTAGTTATTTTCTAGCGGCTTAATCACAATATGGCGATCCTCACCTTCACCTTCCGAATCAGAACTAATACCACTAATAGTTTGTAATACCAGATGGCACACTCTTCTTTCAAAAGAACTCATGGTTGGTAGCGCCATTACTCGCTTTTCAGCAATTGCTCGTTCTGCCATTGATGTCGCTAATTTCTCAAGCCTTGACTTCTGTTCTTGTCGATAGCTATTAACATCGACCAATACTCGCACCCATTCTCCTAATTTCTTTTTTACCATTAGTGCTAAAACCAACTGCACTGCCGCCAAATTCTTACCTTTAAAGCCGATCAAACTTCCTGGGTTATTAACAGTAACGCTCACCAGAACCTGTTGCTCAACTTCTTCATTCTCCATATCTTCAACAAATGCATTTTCCACTTCAACATTAATCTTAGCTAACAATTCACATGCTTGTTCCAAAATAATTTGGTTGCGTTCTTTATGATCCATAGCGGCTATTGTATCACAACCCAAGCCAACTAAAACTCTTTTGATAACCTATTGGCCACCATCTGCTGACCAATCATCACCACCGAGTTTACAAACCAATAAAGCAGAATTCCCAATGAAAAATTCCAACCAATAAACAACGTCATCAGTGGCATAAAATACAAAGACTGTGTTCGCATTGCCGCCATCATGTCATCCTCCTTGTCTTCTGTCTTCTTTGCCACATTTTCGTCAATTGGAGCAGTTGGCATCATTAATTTTGCCGACAAAAATTGCGACACTGCAGACCCAATCAGTAACACCGCCGGAAGAAGCATTATTCCTATCTCTTTACTAGCAAAAGCCATTGCTGGCGTCATTCCCAAATTAGAACCCAAAAAACCCATCTCAAATTTAAAATTTTTAGTTATCTGTAAAAAGGGGAGTAATAATTCGTTCATGGTTCCCAGATTTCCTTTTCCCTGGCCAAAACTAGTTACTAAATTAAAAGCCGAATAAAATAAAATTAACACTCCTACTTGTAATAATTGCGGTAAACATCCCGACATCGGGTTAACACCATGCTCCTTATAAAGCTCCATTTGTGCCGATGCTAACTTCTGCTTATCATCCTTATATTTTTCTTGGAGTTTTTTTAATTTTGGTTGTAACACCCGCATTGTTTTTGCTGATTTTAGGCTCGGCAATAATAATGGAAACAGAGCCAACCGCAAAATAACGGTCACAATAACTACCGACCAACCCAAATTTCCCACCAAATAATAAAACCCAAAAAGGGCGTTAACAAAGGGAGCTGTCAATAAATTCATCTCATTATTGTAACAGATCAATCCCTCCAGGGTTTCCCGGGTGGCACTTGCTCAACCGAATCAGTCCCAATCTAAGCCCTTTAATGACTCCATATTTTTCCACCGCCTGATACATATATTCTGAACAACTCGGCACAAACCTACACACTTCACCACCGGACACAAATCGCTTATAAAACACCAACAATTTCAAAAAAAGTCGTTTTACCATTGCGATAACAATTTACTAACTTCTTTTTCGATTTCCTCATAATGTTTTCTTAAAATGACTCCTCTTACTAGTATTACTAACTTTATTCCCGAAGGGAAAGATTTTAGCCTTTTTCTAATAATCTCCATCAATATTCTCCGTATTTTATTACGTTCCACTGCCTTCTTAGATATCTTTTTCGACACCACTACCCCAAATTGCTGACCATGGTAATTTTCAGGTCGCCACACCAACCAACTAAAAAGGGGAGAGTAATACAATTTTCCTTTCTCTTTAACCACTAAAAAGTCGTTTCGAGCTGACAACCGGTTTATTTTTTTCAACACACCATATTGTACTAGTTACTTGACTTCACTGTTAGTCGCTTTCTTCCTTTCGCCATTCTTCGTTTTAAAACATTACGACCATCATGAGAAAGCATTCGTTTTAAGAATCCATGAACCTTAACCCGATGAGTTTTCTTTGGTTGATACGTTCTTTTCATAAAACTTATTCTATCACATGTTTTGATCTCTTTCCTTTTGTGGAAAACTCATCTATAGTTGTCACTAGCCCCCGAAACTTTTCCACACCCATGGAATTTAAAATTAGCCTATTCTGCCAAATCTTATATCTAATATGACGCTCGACCAAATTTGGAAAAATGTTAAAGAAGAACTACGACTTGTTATGGCCCCAGCCGTCTTCCAGACTTTTGCCGCCAAAACAGAACTACTTATTCTTCTCGAAAACAAAGCCACCATTGGCTGTCCCAATGCCTACCTGGTCGACATTAACCACAAACGCTATTACCAATTTTTCAAATCCGCTCTCGACCATCAGACCAAAAACGATAATCAACTTGAGTTCATCATTCAAGAAACTTTAAAAGGGGAAGGGGATAGTACCAAACCAATCGGACCACTTTTTTCAGAACAACCAGCGTATCAATCAAAAGCAAACCTCCCAGCTGACATTTCACTAAAAGCCGGCCTTCACCCTAAATACACCTTTGAAACGCTTATTGTCGGTAACTCCAATAATTTCGCCTTTGCCGCTGCCCAAGGAATTGTTAAAAATCCTGGACTCTCCTATAATCCTTTCTTTATTTGGGGAGGTGTCGGTGTTGGTAAAACCCACCTCATGCAAGCCATTGGTCACGAACTTCTAAAAAATAATCCCAGTCTAAAAATAAAATATTTCCCAGCCGAAACCTTTGGTAATGAGCTAATTGCCTCACTTCGTGGCAAAACCATCAACCAGTTCAAAGAAAAATATCGCAACCTTGACTGTATTCTTGTTGATGATATTCAATTCATTGCCGGCAAAGAATATATTCAGGAAGAATTTTTTCACACCTTTAATGCCCTTCATCTTTCTGGCAAACAAGTTATTCTCACTTCTGATCGAAAACCTAGCGAGATTGATCATCTTGAAGATCGCCTTGTCTCTCGGTTTATGGGAGGGTTAACTGTCGATATTCAATTACCAGACTATGAAATGCGAACCGCCATCATTCGACAGAAAGCCGAAGAGCAGTTAATTCATCTCCATGACGATGCCTTAAATTACTTGGCCGAAAATCTTACCTCAAATATCCGCGACATCCAAGGTCGCTTACAACAAATCAGTATTCAAACTCAGGCTGCCCAAAACCAAGACGTAACCCTTGAGTTTCTTCAAAACATTCTTGAACCTAACGGTACTAAATTAACATCATTAACAAATAATAATATAACTCCACGCCACATCATTTCCTTGTGTGCCAAACACTTCAACATTAAAACAGGGGAGCTGTGTGGTAATAGTCGCAAAAAAGAACTCGTTACCGCTCGTCACATCACTGCATATCTTTTACTTCAAGACCTCAATCTTCCTCTTGAGGAAGTCGGCCGCTTATTAGGAGGACGAGACCATACGAGTATTATGCATGCCCGTGACAAGATATCCACCTCTCTATCCACTAATCCTCAATTACTTCAACTTATCAACCAAATCAAAGCCAGTTTTTAAGTATTCTCAAATACTTATCCACATTTCACTGACTTGTCCACCTTCTTATCCACAGTATGGTTTTACTTTCCCCCCGAATGTTACCCAAACCTCAAAGCTTACTTATAAGACAAATAGTCGTAAAATAACGCCACCGACAGTCATTTATTACTAATCAACAACCTAAAAATAACTAATACTAATATTTTTTTCACCACCATCAACCATTCTAACTTTTGCCGCTATCTTTTATACTTTTCCCCCGACCCTATTAACACTACTGCTATTACGTTAATCAATTTTAAGTAATAAACAGCCCCAAGCAAATCCTTTAT
>JAKAFM010000022.1 GCA_021817905.1 bacterium
CGTGCTGTTTCTAGGAATATTCCTCGCCTTCGCCCGTTTTTCAGCAATGTAGAGTAATATCCCTATTCATAAGCCTGTTCTCAGTTGTGTAAGGTACAATAAACCATTATGATGCATAACTATTATTATCCAATATATTGGTCTTCATATTCTTGGTTAGGTAGTTTGATCGGTCTCGCTGTTTTTTGCCTGATAATTTTTCTACTTGTCAGCGCTCTTACTCATCATTCATCTGAATCTGCTTTCGATCCCAAAAGTAAATCAGCCCTCAATATTCTCAAAAAGCGCTACGCCCGTGGCAAAATAACCAAAAAGGAATACGACGAAATGAAAAAAGTTATCGAAGACTAAGTTTATGCCATAATAAACTTATGGCAACATCTACCCTTATCATCATTTCCGGCCCCTCATGTTCCGGTAAAAGTACCCTCGCTAAAAAAATTGTCGAAAAGTTTCCCTTACCCTACATTGCCAAGGATGGCATCAAAGAAATCCTCTTCGATAAAATCAGTTGGAGTAATCGTGCTTGGTCACAAAAGTTAGGCGGTGCCAGCTTCGCCATTATGCATTATCTAATGGAAACATTGCTCAGTACCGGCACTTCGTTTATTATCGAAGCTAATTTTAAAGCTGAGTTCGCCACTGCCGAATTTAAAGCCCTCCAAGATAAGTATCACTATATAGCCATTCAAATAATGTGCCAATGCCAGGGAGATATTTTATTTAAACGTTTTCAGGATCGCGCCGAATCAGGCCTTCGTCACCCCGGCCACTGCGACACCACCAACTACGAAGAACTAAAACCAATTTTACTCAAAGGCAAAGCCGATCCTCTAAAAATAGACGGAGAAATTCTAACCTTTGATACCACCGATCTGACTACACTTAATTACGATGGTTTACTACAAAAATTAGCTATCTTTCTTGCTTAAAACGCATCTTCTTTCTTTACTCCTGGCTTGAGCACCGAAAACGACAACAGGTAGCATACCAACATCATTAGCATACCTCCCAAAAATGGATAGCGGATTGCTACTGTTGCCAATGCTCCGCCGGCAATTGGGCCAGCAATCTGCCCAATACTCATATAGGAAGCCTGTAATCCCATCATTGATCCTTGCGACCGGGCATCAGTCTCTGCTGATAGGATTGTCTGCGTTAATGGGTTAATACTCGAATTTGAAAACGACAAAACAATAGATGCCACAATAAACATCGCATATGATCCAGTCAAAAACATCAACAAAAACGAAAAGGCAACCGCTAGAATTGAACCCATGTATGCCCGTTTTAGTCCAAACAATTTTGGTAGTCGTTGCACTATCGTCGCTTGGGCAACTAATCCGACCAATCCAAACATCGTAAACAACAACGATATATTACTGGGACCTAATCTGAGAACTTTTACAGAAAATGGTTGATAAGCATAAATAAACAATGAAAAAGCCAGTGAATAAAATAATGTAATCAGTAAAGTTGGCCCTATGTTTGCATCTTTCACCGCTAGTATCATTTTTTTAAAATCAAATAGTTTAACATTGGATACTTCACCTAGATGCTTATTAGTTTCCGGAAGCACCACCGCTGTAATGATCACTGCTACCAGTGCAATAACTCCGGCAATAACAAACGGCAAAGAAGGGGAAATACCCACAGTTAAGGCTGATATCGCCGGCCCAAACACAAATCCAAATCCAAACGACGCTCCAATAATGGCAAATCCTTTAGCTCGATCCTTTGGTTCAGTTGTATCTGAAATGACTGCCGACGCCACCGGGATATTTCCTGCAGTTAACCCGTCCAGTGCCCGGGCAATAAAAATAAATAACGCACTCGGTGCTAGTGCCATCAAAAAAAATGACCCCGCTGTTCCCAGAAGTGAAACTATCAATAATGGCCTTCGGCCATAACGATCAGACATTCTCCCGATGATAGGGGTAGATCCAAATTGAAACACTGAAAATATTGCAAAAAGTAATCCATTTTGAAAATCCGACAATCCAAATCGTTGGGTATAAGAGTAGAGGACCGGAATAATAATTCCATATCCCAAGGCGTTAACCATTGCCACTAAGGCAATAATGAGCAGATTTTTATTGTCTTTAAATACGTTCATCTGATTTTTGAATAGACTTTTATTGTACCATCTCCAGCCGTAGAATTCATAGCATAATAGTACGAGTATCCCTCAGGATAGCCATTTTTCAATCCAGTATAATAGATACACATGATCAATTTTGTGGCCATTGTTTATCAAAAAATAGCCAAGCCTATTTTTTTTAAATTCGATGCCGAAGACGTTCATATTTTTATGCTCAATCTCGGAGAAGCCATGGGGAATATTGCCCCTGTTCGTTTGCTAACATCCATGTTATTTGCAAATAAACCACCAATCTTATCGCAAAAAGTTGCCGGACTCAATTTTAAAAGCCCGCTTGGTTTAGCTGCTGGTTTTGATTATGAAGCCAAACTACCTCGATTTTTACCCTCGCTTGGTTTTGGCTTCACTACCATTGGCACGATTACTAATCATTCCTACCAAGGTAATCCCAAACCTCGTCTCGGTCGGCTGCCCAAATCAAAATCACTCTTGGTAAATAAAGGTTTCAAAAATCCTGGAGCTACCACTATTATCAAAAAAATTGCTACTATCCATACTTCGATTCCTTTTGGAATTAGCATTGGTCAAACCAATAACGGTTCGCTTGAAACGATTTCTGATGCCATCGCCGACATCGTATCAACTTTTAAGCATTTTGAATCAAAACCACTTCCTCATACCCACTATGAACTCAATATTAGTTGTCCCAACCTCCATACTCATCTTGACTTCTACCAACCTAAAAATAGTACTAAATTGCTTGTCGAAATCCAAAAACTAAAACTTTCCCGTCCGGTATTTATTAAGCTCCCCATTGTTTTAACAGACTCCGAATTTAGCGCCCTACTTAGGGCTATTTCTCCGTTTAAATGTGTCACTGGTATCATTGTTGGTAACCTCCAAACTAATCGCCATCACCCTACCATTGATCAGCAGGAAGTTGCCAGATTTTCCCGAGGAAATTTCAGTGGACTACCCACTCAAGCCCGTTCTCTCGAACTTATTTCGCTTGCCTACAAGCAATATGATAATCGCTTCATCATTATTGGCTGTGGAGGGGTTTTTTCTGCCACCGATGCCTACAATAAAATTGCCGCCGGCGCCTCTTTAATCCAACTGATTACAGGACTCATCTACCAAGGCCCTCAATTAGTCTCTCAAATTAATCACGATTTACCGAAAATATTGCATCACCATGGGTTTAGCCGGATTGCCGATGCTGTTGGTTCTGCCAACTAAAATCGGCTCCAGATTTGCTCCAGAGCCGATTATAAAAATTCACTTTATAGCTAAGCTAGCCAGCCAAGATTTGATCAATCATCGGCTTGACTTGCTCATAAGGCAGAGCTCCTGGAATCATCGTTTTCTTACCGTTCTTACCGATAATAATTGTTCCCGGAGTACCCTGAATTCCTGCTGCGGTTCCACCAGCCTCATCCTTAGCGATCTTGTCTTTATATTTCCCTGAATCAAGACAAGTGGTAAATTTAGTGCGATCTATTCCCACACTTGCGGCTACATCAACCAATTGATTAAGTTCCAATGCTGGCATTTTTTCATAGACGGCATCGGTAAATGCCCAATACTTATCATTACCCCCAAGCTCATTAACGCATTCGGCTGCTTCAGCACTTTTTTCTGCTTTTGGATGAAATGAAAGAGGATAGTTTCTAAACACCCAAGCCACTTTATTTCCATAATCTTTCATGACCTGTTGCATGGTTGGATGAAACTGTTTACAAAAAGGACATTCATAATCAGAGTATTCAACTAACACCGCATCAGCATTCAAACTTCCTCGGATATGATCACTGTTACTTAACGGTGGCATCGCGCTCAAGTCAGGAGTTGGCTGCGCCGCCGCTGGCTGCCCGGCTGCGTTCCCAGCATTTGCCGCACTTGGAGTTCCCCCTGCCAAAGCTAAAGCATTCGCTTTTGATTGCCCGTAAAAATATCCTGCTGAAAAGGCACTGAAAGCAACTAATAAACCCACAAAAACAACTGAAAGTGGATGGAGCTCAATATTCGCCGGCCCCTCAACATATGAACGTTTTTCTTTGGTAATCATCTAGTACTTAACTACTAATACTACGAGTGTAGTCAGAGAAGCAACCAATGTCAATCTGTCAAACCACTATTTTATTTTCTCATCAATAAATATATTCCTAACAATATCACTCCCACCGGCCACACGAGGTCCCATCGAAACCACCCCGGCATTAATTGGTTAACAAGCCACACCGCTCCAATCCCCACAATTACCCAACCAACCAGCGAATGTTGATCACGATCATTATTATCATATGCTTTGTTAATCTCATTTTTTTTAATTTCCTTGCCTTCGATTTGTCCCATAGATACTATCTCCTCTTTTGGTAACACAAGTGCCAAAATAATATAAATAATAATTCCTGATCCTCCACCAAAAACAAGTGCCGCAAACAATAATCTGACGATAATCGAATCTACCCCTAAGTAATCAGCTAAACCTCCGCAAACCCCGGCAATAACAACATCTTGGCTCGACCGATATAGTTTTTTTCCTGTCTCCATTAATTTTATTCTAACATTACCGCGTTAGTTGTGCCAAATCACTCTGTACCTCTTGGGCGTGTCCTTCAGGTTTTACCTGCTCGTATACTTTGGCAATTTTCCCCTCTGGAGTAATCAAATACGACGATCGTATTGTTCCTAAATATTCCCGCCCCATAAACTTCTTTGGCTTCCAAACTTCATATGTTTGAACTATTTCCTTAGTATCGTCAGCCAAAAGAGTAAAAGTCAATCCGTATTTATCAGCAAATTTTTTATGACTTTTAACCGAATCAGTACTCACTCCCAAAACTACCAACTTGCTGTGGTTAAAGTTACTCATGTTATCCTGCATACCACATGCCTCCTTGGTACACCCTGGTGTATCGTCTTTGGGATAAAAATATAGCAATACCCATTTTCCTTTATAATCGCTCAATCGATGAGTTTCCCCATTCTGGTCTTTAAGAGAAAAATCGGGCGCATTTTGTGTGGCTTGCAACATATATAGTCTAAGTTTTAATATAATAATCTTACCATGCAAACTCCCGACTCTATTTTTGAAAGCTCACTGATTCCCAAAAAATGTCGTTATCTTCTTGCTATTGACGAAGTTGGTCGTGGGCCATGGGCAGGTCCGCTCCACATGGCCGGTTGCCTATTTGATTTAAAACACTTTAATTGTAATCTTTTGGCAAAGCATCCAATTCGCGATTCCAAATTACTTTCCGCCAGCCAAAGAAATAAATTAGTCCATGGCATTCTCAAAGAAATCCCCACAATCATTACGTACAAAGATAATAATTACATAGATAAATATGGCTTGGCATTAGCCATAAAAACACTTGTAGACGAAATAAGTAATTCATTTTCTCAAGTCGATTTTTTACTGATCGACGGTAACTATCATCTGGATAATTCCCTTCCGTACAAATCAATTATAAAAGGGGATCGTCGCTGCTTCACTATTGCCAGTGCCTCAATTATTGCCAAAGTCGAACGTGACCGAGTTATGGATGAACATGCCCTACTGTATCCCCAATATGGTTTCGACAAACACAAAGGGTATGGCACTGTCCAACATTTAGTTGCGCTCAAAAAATATGGACCCTGCCCTATTCATCGCCGATCGTTTAAACCGCTTCATGCCTTTTTGTTATCTCCTCAAATTCATCACTACTAACAGTCCAAAGTCTACATCTACCATTCACATCACTATTTTTGCATCTAACCAAAGGCATCGGTATGCCGTTATCTGGATTTTTCGCTATAATCGCTTCAGTTTGACCACATGAACAACAACATTGAATTCTTGTGTTGTCAACCACCTCAATAGTTTTAAGTCCTTCCATGCCCCAGTATACACTTTGTTCCGCAGCTATTTAGAGTAAAATCATCCTGTGAAGGTAAAACTGCTCTTCCTTTTTTTAGCGGCATTCATTATCCGGCTTATCGCTCTCAATCAATCACTTTGGCTTGATGAAGCTATTACCGCCAACGTCATCAAAAATTATTCCTATGTTCATCTTGTTACCCAATTTTCCATCAATGATTTTCATCCGCCGCTTCACTATGAATTGCTCAAACTTTGGTCATCGTTTTTTGGGACTTCTGAAATTGCCCTTCGCTTTCCTTCACTTTTTGCCAGCCTAATTACCGGCTACTTTGTTTTTTTAATTGGTAAAAAACTAAAAAATCAGGCTGTTGGTGCCTCGGCGGCAGCACTTTATCTTTTTAATCCACTTATTGTTTACTACTCCCAGGAAGCTCGGATGTATTCACTGGTGACCCTCTTTCTTACCATTTCCTTCTACTGCTTTCTCCAAAAAAAATCACTATTTTTTAATATTTTTTCCTCACTCGCTCTCTTTACACACTACGGGGCTATTTTTTATCTCATAACCATTTTTTTATATTTACTCTTTAAAAAACGTTATCAAATAATCCTTACCATGGTTCCCGGAACAATCATTACCCTTATTGTTCTATCGCCACTCATTATTCATCAGTTCCTATATGCAACTCGAGCCCTGGTTAATGTTACCAACTGGTCGTTAGTACTTGGTAAAGCTGATTTAAAAAATCTAATCTTAATACCACTAAAATTTGTCACTGGAAGGATTAGTTTTTATCCAAAAATAGCCTATTTTACTATTTCAGTCACTGCCGCCCTCATTACGTTTTTTGTTGCCTTCTCCTCGTCCTCAAAGTTACTAAAATTTATCTTTATCACACCCTTAATTTTTGCTTTTATTATCTCCTTTAACAGTCCTATGTTTCAATATTTTCGCTATCTCTACCTAATTCCCATTTTGTCATTACTAATAGCATCCAATAATTCCCATCATTTTCTCAAGAGATTTATTTTTATTATTTTTCTCGGTTTTAGTTTGCTATACCTTTCCAATCAGGATTATTATCGTGAAGACTGGAAATCGCTGTCATCTGCTTTACCCGCCAACGCTACCGTCTATATGATTCCTTCATTTGGAGATCCCATCAAATATTATCGTCCTGATGTTAACATCGTCGACATCAAAAAGCCGCCCGTTAGCGGCAGCATCACAGTTATTCCATATGGTTTAAGCATCTATGGTTTAAACCAACAGCAACTATTAACCGGTTATCAACATTTGGCCACCTTACCTTATCGACAGCTTACACTTGAATTGTGGCAAAAATAGACGACCTTATTTACTTATTTTATATAGCCTAACAGTGTTATTAATTCGCCATTCACCTTCGATTTTTTTACCCCCAAAAACGTTCACTTCCCATACTGGATCATTCACTGTTTTTTCGGCACTTTTATTACTAACCACATAAAGTATCTCGGCTTCTTTGTAGTGATCCACAGCTAATGGCGGAGCAGCGGTAATGGTTAATAAATATCGTAACGAATAAAATCTGGTATCACCCGACAACAAGTTAACAATATTATATTTTTTTTGATTAACCGGTATTAATTTAGCAGTTTTTACTAAGTCAACATAATGCCAATCTTTAGGCATTCCAAATCCTTGATGACTATTCAAAATGGTTACCGTACTCCACAATACCAGCCCCAAAATAATCACCCCCAACACCAATCTATTTTTGATTCGTGCCAATAACCAAGACAAAAATATCAATCCTACAGGCCATAAAGCCAATAAATAATAACTTTGCCAACTAAACTTCTGATTTCCACCGAACCTCAACCATTCAAGGATTGTTAGAAAATTGTAAAAATGGTTTCGAATATCAAAAATAATCAGGGGACTATAGCCAACAACAAATCCAAACAGCGTAACAAGTAACTTTTTATAAGTAACTTTCTTAACTAATAACCAAACGACACTAAATAAGAATAAAAGAATCGCCTGAAAATGTAACTGTAAACATAATCCGCC
This sequence comes from bacterium, assembly GCA_021817905.1. GTDB lineage: Bacteria > Patescibacteriota > Microgenomatia > UBA12405 > UBA12405 > JAMCSD01. Next base: position 8,026 of record JAKAFM010000022.1, read on the forward strand.
TAGTAGCCCAGTCAAAAAATACCAATAAATAGTATTTTTACCAAGAGCCACAACCAAACAATACAAATAAATAGGCACCAATACCAACAAAAAATTTGGATTCCATAAAAAATTAGAATAGTTAACAGTTATTGGTAAGATAGAGAATAATATAGCTACCAATCTCGCCACCTTTTCATTAAATAATTTTTTGGTTGTCAAATATAGAAAAATCATTCCCACCAAAGCAGCCAGTGTCATCAATAGTGACGCTTTAAATGGATCCCAGTTGCTAACCAAACCAAAAATAATTAACAAGTAATAAGTTATCGGGCCAAAAAAAAATTGATGGTCATAAACCGTTGGCGAGGCGCTCGGTCCAAGCAGAGTTATCGTTTTATGTTGCCATAATTCCCACGCCCTCAGCATTTCCATCCCCTGATCCATCGAAAAATTCAATCTGAGATCAAGATGATAAAGCCGCAGGAAGAAAAACAAAAAGATAAGAAGCACCCATTGCCATTTTTTCATAAATGTTGACAATTAATTCGCCACTGTCCCAGCTCTCTAACGGTTTTACATCTTTTAAGATCAAGTATTCGGCTTGCTGTTTTCCACTCTTGTTCGTTCATATGCTCTCGAGTAGAACTATCAAGCATCCGGTAGCTATCCCGGTAAAAATCGTTTTGCAAACTATAACTAAAATTTTCCTTAATTGCAGTATCTTTTGGAAATAAGGTTAGCCAGATAAAGGGAATGTAACTTACTAATAATAGTAACAATAATATTGGTTTTTTAGACCACCATCGCACTACTAAAAATGCAAACAAGGGGATAAGTGGTACTAAATACCTCGGCCAAAAATCTATTATTAAATTCATTCCAATATATGCCAAACTCATAATCGCAATACCAACAAAGACCGATTCTATTTTTATTTTTTTAAACCACCCAACAAACACGCAAAGTGCTGTTAGTACACCAGTAGGTAAAAGCAGTGACCAAGTCGTTATCCATTGACTTTTTCCTCCTACCCAAAACCCTTGGTACTTGCTTGTCAATATTACCCTAAAAATATTAAACCAATCATGACTTCCTCCATTGTGTTTTTGAAACGCAATAATTTTATCGTGAAGTCGAATGAATGGAATCGGGTTGGGATGTTTAATAAAGTAACAACTATATGCCAACAAATAGCCAATAACAATGCTTGGTAAATAATACAACCATTGCTTTTTATTGCTCCACCCAATCCAACCCAGGCTCACCAAAGCAATCATGGGTACAAAAAATGCCGGTTTTGTTCCTGCCATTAATCCCAAAGCTATTCCTGCCCCTATAACCCGAAGTCTCTCATTTTGCGGCCATTTACCATATAAAAATAGTAGACTAACAAGCCAGAACAACGTCATTGGTAAATCAAGCATGGTCTGCGAAATCTGCTCTATAATTAAGGGGTTAAATGCAAACAGATAAACAGCCATCCAAACCTGCCATTGCTTTTCAAAAAGAATCCTCGCCAACAATCCCACTACGAGTAGTGTTAGTAAATATATAGTCACACTTATTAAATAAGGATTACCTAAATATTTACTACCTACTCCATACCAATATTTTCCCAACGGTGGCACCCAATAATCAACATTAAACGGGTTTTCCCCATTAACGAGTCGGTAACCAATATAACGATAGTCTCCTTCATCAGAAATACCCCGTTTACTATTTGGGACATTCCATTGAGATTCATAATAATAATTCTCCCAATACTCCGGCTCAAAT
>JAKAFM010000008.1 GCA_021817905.1 bacterium
TAAAACATTTTCAATCCACGGGCCAAACGATCATCGCCCAGATTCAGCTTAAGCTTCCTCACTTTCAAAAAATTATTCCCGACACATCAACAAATTACCCTATCCAAATAGACCAAATAATTAGCCAAAGCCAGGGAGCTTGGTCAATTTACACCCAGCGCATATCCCCACACCGATCTAATCTAACTTGGACTCGCGGCGCGCCTGTTGCTATCGACGATATCCATAAATTACTCGACCAAACACCATCCCAAATCAACCAGTCACTTATTACCCATGCTATCCCTGAAGGTCTCAAAGTCGCCCAAATAATTGACGAAAGTCAGGGTCATTATGCTTTTCTAATAAGTCTCCCCAATAGTGAGCAACTTTTATTAATCTTCGAAAACGCTGCCCCGCTAACCCAAATCAAAAGTGATATAGAGCAACTTTCCACCGTACTCTATTGGGGCCTTATCAGTCAATAGATTTTATATATGCTCCGGGTTAGTCTGTTTATTCTTTTGTGCTAAAAACGGACTCGGTTCTTTTGTTCCCTTTTTGTAGGCTGCTTTTATTTCGGCCACCAAATCATGAATAAATGGCAGCTCGATTTTTGCCAATCGATCGACGGTATTAAACCAAATCATCTCCCAACCCTCATGGTTATATCCCAAATATTTCCATTCCAGCATTTCCACCAAATATGCTGTCAAATCCGCTGCTGACAATAGCTTTTTCTCGGTTTCATTAACATCTGTAAAATAATCTTTTGTTTCTACTTCACCGCTTACAAGTTCCATCATTGCTGTAAAAGCATTATCAAGCGCTTTGCTCGTTTCTTTACGGATATCAACTTCCCAAAAACTGGCTCAACTCGGGCTCCCGTAAGGCAGGTCTCCAATCACTGATTCCGGCATGTCATGAGTCAATGCCTTACGAAGTATTTTCTCCAATGAGATATTTTCTTTATCACCTATAGTATCGGCAAAAAACATTGCCAAATACGCCATCATATAACTATATTCGGCAATCGATAAATTAAAATGTTCTGGCAATCCCAGTGCCAGTATTCCACCGGTTCTTTTTAGTCGATTTAAATTTTGCAATTGTTGTGTCAATGTCAGCAATTTTTTCATAGTCTATTTTTTTACTAAAAATGGATAAACTTCACTAATTTTAGCTAGCAAATATTTTTTGGCTTCTGCCAAAGGCAATCGTATGGTTGCCCCCGCCGCGGCGGGGTGGCCTCCTCCAGTTCCGGTTGCCAAGGCAATCTGTGACACATCAAATTTTTTGGCATCACGAGTCCGAAGACTTACTCCAATTACCCCCGGTTCTTTTTCCGTCATACACACCCCAATATTCCAGCCATTAACAGACTTAAGCATATTGGCTATATCTGATTTATCCCCACCTTCCCCGAGTAGATTTTTTTCTTTTAACTGTTCAAAAGTAAGTGCCACTAATGCCACATTACCACCATAAAATAACTCAATCGAATTAAGTGCTAATCCTAAAAATATCAGTCGTTCCGGCTCGTTATTATTTTCAATCTTAAAAATAAAGTCACTGAATTTTGGATTAATAGCAGCCAATTTCGAAGCCACTGCCAAAGTTTTACTCGACGTTGGATAATATTTAAATCCACCGCTATCAGTATAAATTCCGATAAATAAATTTATTGCTATTTCGGGAGTAATTTTTAACTTCCACGATTTAGCTAAATCATAGACCATCTGCGCTGTTGCCACATAACTGGTATCGATCAGCTTAAGTTTTGCTGTAATTGCGTTGGCCACATGGTGATCAATAACAACGGTTGTTATAAAATCAGGCAACAAAAAAGTATCGATTTTGCTAATTTGATTAACAGCCGAAGCATCCTGAACGATAAAAAGATCCCCGATTTGCCATTTAAATTCACCTGCCCGAACACTAATAATTTTGTCAAAACCAGGCAATTCTGAAAGATACTGTGGTGGTTTGGAATCTCCCCCCAGCACGGTCACTCGTTTACCTGCCATCTCGAGCAGTCCCATCATTCCTAAGGCGCTTCCAACGCTGTCACCATCTGGACTAGGGTGAAGATGTAAAATAATCCTTTTTGCTTGTTCAATCTCCTCCCATAGTAGCGGAGCCAAATGTTTTACGTCAGATATCATAGGTAATTATATCCTGTTAAGGTTGCCCTCCAGGTGTCGGAGTTGGTGTCCCCATCGGAGCGCACACAACCGATTTTTCTGTTCCCACCACAAAATACTCTTCCTTTCCGCATACACTCGCTTTTTCAATTCCGTTTGGTTCTTGCCAGGGAGTATCTGGCTTATCCTTTAATAATGCTGTCATGATTCGATTCCAAATAGGAGATGCCCCAGTTACCCCAGACGCCACCCAGCTCATTGGTGTTCCGTCATTATTCCCCACCCAAGTCGCCACCAGATAATCGGGCGTCCAACCAATTGTCCAATTATCCTTTAAGTTATTAGTGGTTCCTGTTTTAACCGCCACTGTTTTGCCATTAATTTTGAGCTTAGAGTTGACCCCAAAGATAGGCGCCCTCGCTGAATCATCACTTAAAATATCGTTAATCAAAAAGGCATACCGAGGATCAATAAAGTTATCAGTCCCATTGTCTGTCTTTTGCCACAAAACATTACCATTGTAATCCAGTATTTGATCAACCGGGTTTATTTCAACCTTTTTTCCCAAATTTGCAAAAAGAGAATAAGCTTGAGCTAAATCTACCATCTTAACTTCATTGCTTCCCAATGCTAGCGCCAAACCCCATCGACTTTGGTCTCCCCATGAAGTAATTCCCATTCGTACCCCCAATTGACCCATATTATCTACTCCATCCTCAGCCAACAGTTTAACCGAAGGAATATTAAGCGATGAGGCCAGTGCGGTTTTAATAGTAACTGTTCCCATGTATTTACCATTGTAATTAATCGGGACATAAGGTTTTTGGCCTTTAATAGGGTAGCTAACGGGGGAATCTTCAACAGTAGACAAAAGCGTTTTTCCTTTTTGCAGTGCCAATAAATAGTTGATAGGTTTAATCGATGACCCTGGTTGCCGTTCGGCAGTAGTTACATTATATTTTCCATCAATATCGGTTGCATAGTAATTTTTTGATCCAATCATAGACAAAATATCACCATTACGTACATTCACAACTAACGCTGCCCCGTTACTAATTCTCAAGTTTGCAATTTTACTAACTTCATCTGTTACTATCTGCTGGGCCATATCTTGATCAGTACTATTTATACTGGTCTTAACTGTTAACCCTAATTGATCAATTGGTCCCAAATGAAACCGTTGTTCCAAAAAATCTTTTACATAAAATACAAAGTGAGGATAACGGATCGTACTGACATTATCTTTTAAATCAAGTGGAACATTTTTTAATTCATTAGCTTTCTCCTGAGTTATATAACCGGCATTTACCATCTCATCCAACACGTGACGCTGACGGGCATAGACCAAATCCTTATTGCTACCATACGGTGAATAAGTCGATGGCGCTGCTGGAATCCCTGCCAAAAATGCCGACTCGGCCATGGTTAGCTCCCACACATTCTTGCCAAAATATTTCCAGGCCGCTTCCTGTACCCCATACGTATTACCACCATAGGATACTTGGTTAAAATACCGTTCTAAAATTTGATTTTTATCAAGCCTCCATTCCACCAACATCGCCAAAATCACTTCCTTAAGCTTCCTCTTCCATGTTTTTTCCTGATTCAGAAACACATTTTTAACCAACTGCTGAGTAATCGTCGACCCACCCCGTAGTCCGTCATTTCCTTGTGTCCTAATATCATAAAAAAGCGCTTGAAGAACTCCCTTAGGCGAAAATCCCGGATGTTGATAAAAATCCTTATCCTCAATTGCAATTGTTGCCCAAACTAAAGACTGTGGAATTTTTGACAAAGGAATCCATGTTCGATTTTCACCATCATAAAATTTATAAAGTAACTGATTTTGTGAGTCTACTAAACGTGTGGTCAGTGCTGGCGGCGAATAAATTTTGGTTATTTGTGGCAAATCTACCAGTATTTCTTCATAAAATATCACTCCCACAAAGGACAAAAATATTAAAGCACTACTCAAAAGCAGATAAAAAGTTGCCCTTTTATAATTAAATTTTTTTGGCCAAAAAAAACGCCATATCGCCGCCATAACCAACTCCGTTGGTCTTCCTATAAGGATCAGTATTCTAACAATTAGACGCAACCCGCCCCGCCCCCATTTTTTTGCCCGCTTCAAAAACCTGCTCATCATAATCTTGCCTATTATACTGGTTGTTAGTGGATGGTAACAGGAGCAGGAAGCGTCGATCCAGCAGCCGCCCCAATCGGGGTGCAATCCAGGCAAACCAAAACATTTGTTGCATCAGTCACTACTGAATGAGATTGATATTCCACATTTGGTTGATTTTCTCCGGGTTGAACCGGCTCACCGGTATCTTTATTGATCAAGATATTCTGACGTAATGAGACTTTCTGTGTTGGGGCATACTCCGGCTTAAAGTATTCATAATGCGAGTCACATCCTTCGTCAGGTGGCAGTTGGCCAGTTAAGTTGCAGACATTTTCTCCGATTATGCTAGCTGGAACAATCCATCTTTTTGACTCAACATTTTCCAAAATATGAGTCATAAGTTTATTCCAAATTGGTGCTGCCCCAGTAGTTCCCGAAACAATTTGACTCATTTTTGAATTATCATTATTGCCAACCCATACTACGCTCACATAATCAGGAGTAAACCCAATCGTCCAGTTATCACGTAAATCATTGGTCGTTCCTGTTTTAACCGCCACCTCAGGGTGTTTTTTTATATTTAACAACGACCCCGACCCAAAAACCATTGATCGGGCTCCATCATCTGAAAGTATATTTTGAATAATAAAAGCTGTTTCACGGGACAATACTCGTTTGCCGGGCAAGGGACGATATTCATCAATCACGTTTCCCAAGCGGTCAGTAACCTTGAGAATAGAATGCAAATCAGTTCTGGTTCCTGAATTTGCAAAAACTCCAAATGCTACCGCCATATCTGTCATGTGAACTTCGCCACCTCCCAAGGTTAAAGATAAACCATAAGCACTCGGATCCTTAAATGTGGTAATCCCCATTGCTGATGCCGATGCCACAAATGATTCAACCGTATTAATTTTAAGCGCTTTTACTGCCGGAATATTTAAGGAATTCCCCAATGAAGTTCGCAAGTTCTGCACACCATGAAAGGCATTTCCGTAATTTCCCGGGCAATATGGCTTTTGACCTTCAACGAGAAAACAGGTTGGCTCATCATCAAAGATAGATGCTGCTGTCAATTTTCCCTGCTCAATCGCTGAGGCATAATTAAGAGGTTTAATTGACGACCCTGGTTGTCGGGCCGCGGTTGTTACATTATATTTACCATCAATGTCGTCTGCAAAATAATCTTTAGACCCCACCATTGCCAATATTTCTCCGGTCTTGGGCTCTGTCACCAAAGCTGCACCATTACTGACTAGTTTTTTGGTTAAGGAAGCTATCTCAGTGGCTACCACTGCTTGGGCATAGTTTTGTAAGTCTAGGTCCAAACTAGTTGTTACTCGCAATCCACCCTGATTTACTCGTTTTATCCCATACGAATCGATAAGTTGATCCTTAACATAAAACACAAAATGAGGTGCCTTTATCGTGTCCTTTTTTAAATAATATTTCAGTTTCTCCTGATCTGCCGCCTCGCGTTGCTGTGGGGTAATCATCTTTAATTCCTCCATTCGTGCCAAGACCAATTCCTGTCTTTTTTTGGCCAAATCGGGGTGAGTAAAAGGGGAGTAATACGTCGGTGATCCCGGTAAACCTGCCAATAGCGCCGACTCAGCTAAAGTTAAATCTTTAACATCTTTGTTAAATATCCCATGCGCTGCTGCTTGAATACCCCATAGTGTACCTCCATAAGGCGTCTGATTAAAATACATCTCCAATATTTGATCTTTGTTATACATAAACTCCGTCGCAATAGTCAAAACCGCCTCCTTCATTTTTCGTGTCAACGTCCTCTCTGGAGTCAATAAAGCGTTCTTAACTAACTGCTGAGTTAATGTTGAACCCCCTTGTAGTCTGCGCTCAACAATAGTCCTAAATAATCCTCTTAAAACTCCCCGCCAATCAATCCCGTTGTGACTATAAAAATGGGAATCCTCAATCGCAATCGTTGCATCCTTAACCGACTGAGGAATATCTTGCAATTTCACTGAAACTCGATTCCGTTCACTGTAAAGCTCAAACAATAATTTTCCGTTACGATCGTAAAGCAATGAAGATTCCGGATAATCAAAGCTATTAAGTCGCGATGGATTGGGCAAATCTTTTAATATGTAATAGCTTCCCCCAATAAACCCTAGTAGCATTAGAACCAAAAATCCCAAAAATACTCTATTTTTAAAGAGTTTTTTGATCGATGAGTGCAGATTCTTTTTGGTTCCAGTCATCCAAATCCTTCAATAAAACTGAATATTTTGTTTGATCAAGATCAAACATTCCTGACAATGATTCTACCATTTGTCGATATGCGACCCCTGCTCGCACCACATCCCGTTGTACCGTTGTTTTTTCTTCTTGATTAGAAGCTCCGTCCAAAATCGTTTGGGAATTCTCTAATATCACCACCGCGTCTTGAGCTGATTGCAACGCCCGGGACGGATCTTGTAATTTAATCATTTCATACATTTCAGCCATTTTTTTATCAGCCAAAAAAAGTGAGATCTGGCTTTTACTGACTGGGTTAAAGCTAAACATCAGCCAAAAGTAATCCCGAATTGACTTAAGGCCATACCATGGACTAGTTGGTAATACCGAAACTGTTGGTAATTTGTAGGTTTGAGTTGTTTGACTGTCATCCGCCGCCATCACGTAACTGATAAGTTGCTTTCGTGCTGAATCACAACCATTTTGCAAGGCCATCACCGACAAAGACATCCTTGAAAGTGACACAAACAATATCACCCAGGCCATAACCACCGCAAAAACACTATACCCAAAAGTAGCTACTATCTTTTTTAATGGGATAATCACTAATATCTAGTATAGCAAATCGCCTACCGTGATTTGACTTTAAATTAAGGATAAAAATATGCCCACTTCAATCCCACGTCGCCTTTGCCAATTTTTCCGTTCATATAAATTCTTTGTAGCACATAGCACTTCCAATTGACTATTTTCCAAAATAAACTCGTTGTTGGTCTTTTATTTGTCATTAGAAATTTGTTATTTAAAATTAATTTTTGGTATCCTGTAGCCACAAATTTCTTTGCCCAACTATTCGCGTTTAAAAATCGCTGATAACAATTATTTTGATCATAAACCGGTTTCATCATTACCAGATCTACCGCTGAGCTACGGTTTTGCCGATGATTAATGATTCCCAGACTGTCACTTTCAAGCCATAGATTAAAACAAAACATGTCCCTAGCTTCCGGACGAAAATACCTCCGGTGGGGTATCTTATGAATCCATAGCCAAAACATTACCTGAAATCTTGTCAACCACAAACTTTGAGCCTTAGTAATGATTAACAAGTCAATGTCATCATCTATATCACAGTTTTCTGCCGCCACTGAACCGGTTACTCCAATCATCTCAATAGTATTAAATCTTGTTAATTGCTGCGCCAACCACTCGGCTTTTCGTAGTTTCGCTGTCACAATTTTATTCGACTCTCCGTTTTTTAGAGGGATCCCCATCAGTTTGGCAGTCTTAATAATCTTCTCGTCTGGATACAACCGATTCGAGAGCAACCTTAGGCACAATTGTTCCTTGGTCAGGGATGCCCCATGTCGTCGGGCATAAGTCACTGTTTTAGCAATCGATTGTCTTAAAAATGGCATTTATTGGTATAATTCAACATAATTAAATGAACTACGTTATAAACAAAAATACCAGAATTTACCGACTTTGGGAAATGCTTCCGGGACTTTTTGCCTGGATGATTATTTTATTTCCTATCTGGGGAGCCTTTTTAGTACCCCGTCTTGTTGCTTATTTTGTCATCGCCTTTCTTGTTTACTGGCTATATCAATCCACTAAATCTTCATATTTAGCAATTAAGGGCTATTTCAAGATTCAACAGTCTCAGGCAACAAATTGGCAACAGTTATTTATTACCAACCACACCGCCTCGTGGCCGCTTCAGAACGCCATAAACCACGTTATTATTATTTCCTCATATAAAGAACCAGTTGAAGTTATCGAAATGGCCGTCGGTAGTCTTGCCGCACAGATTGATTGTAATCTTAAGAAATTCCACGTAATCATCGGCCTTGAAGAACGTGCTGGCCAAGATAACAACCAAACCACTATCGATTATTTCACTAAAAAATATTCCGCAACTTTTGGAGATCTTATTTTTACGATCCATCCGCCAAATGTCACCGGTGAAATTGTCGGTAAGCATAGCAACGAGGCCTATGCTGCCAAATACTTCAAAAAACATTTTATTGATACCAAAAAATTTAATATCGATAATTTAACCCTAACTTCCTGTGACGTTGATACTATTTTTAACCCGAAATATTTTTCGGCACTTAGCTATCATTTTGCCTCTGATCAAAATCGATATCTTAAGTTTTGGCAGTCGCCTATTTTTTGGCACCACAATATTGACTCAGTTCCTTTTCCGATTAGAATAATCGGCACCATAGGTAATGTTCTTCATATTGCCAATATCCAGGAACCTGATGGTCTATTCTTTAATTATTCCTGTTACTCTTCATCCTACAAACTTATTGACCAAGCGGGTTATTGGGACCCCGATATGATCCCTGAAGATTGGCATATTTTTTTGCAATCTTTTTTTGCTACCAGCGGCAAGGCTTCAGTTAATCCCATTTTTCTTCCCACAATAGTTGATGCTCCCGATGGTAAAACCTATTTTCAAGCCCTCAAAAACCGTTATAACCAATGCCTCCGTCACGCTTGGGGAGCAATCGATATTGCCTATGCTATCGAACAAGCCCGCATACATACCGAAATCCCTTTGTTAACCCGAGCTCTAAGAATCTTTAAATTAGTCGAAACCCATCTTATTTGGTCAAGTAACTGGTTTATTCTTACACTTGGCACTAGTTTGCCTGTAATGCTCAACCCTTCATTTTTCGAAACTTCTTTCGGCTTTAATTTGCCCAAAATATCAAATATTATTCTTACCATCTGTCTTATTCCTCTAGCAGTAGTCATCATTCTTGACTGGAAACTAAAACCGCCATCTCCCAAAAAAAACTTTTTTGGTTTTATAAAAAATCTTTTTCAGTGGCCTTTTATGCCCATAGCTACGCTAACTATGTCGGTCCTTCCTGGGCTGCATTCACATACTCGTTTGATGATGGGCAAACGACTTGAGTATAAAACTACTGTTAAAAAAGCTTCCTAATCTGTCATAATAACCATAATGAAAAAGTTTATTCATCAACATAAACTTATCCTGCTTCTTGCAATTCTATTCCTTTTCTTTAGACTTCCAACGTTATTTGAACCAAACTGGTATGGCGATGAAGGTATATATCTTGTCATTGGTCAGGCGCTTCGTCACGGCCTAACGTTATATAGTCAAATTCACGACAATAAGCCGCCTAGTCTCTATTACCTTGCTGCTATTGGCCAAACCGTTTTTGGCTTCCGCCTACTGCTTTTATTGTGGATGATACCAACGCTTTTATATTTTTCAAAATTATCTCACTTTTTTTTCAAAAACAAAGCCGCTACCATTGCTTTTTTATTCTTTTTTCTTTTCAGCTCCATTCCTTTTATCGAAGGCACTATTGCCAATGCCGAAATTTTTATGATGTTGCCCACCATTGCCGCCTTTCTTTTAGCACTTAAATCAAATCGTAAAACCAGTTGGCTTTTTGTTGGATTATTACTTGGTTTTGCCTTTACTATCAAAGTTCCTGTTGCTGTCGAATTTGGTTTCTTATGCTTATGGCTTTTTTTCAAAAATCCCAAAAGTCTTAAGCCTTGGCTACTTTCCCTCGGTTTTGCGCTCCCCATTATCTTTTATGCCATCTATTTCTGGTTTAATGGTGCCTTCCTTCCTTTCCTTTCGGCCTCACTCCTCCAAAATTTTGGTTATTTATCATCCTGGGCCACGGGCAGCCATGCCGCGTCAGTCACCTCTGGTGGTCTATTACCTCGACTGGTTTTCCTAGTGGCTATCTGGATTGTCCTGACTGTCTTACTCATCAGGAATAAACTGTCCTCCCAACTCCATTTCCTTTTATGTTGGCTGGCAGCTGCCCTTTTTGGAGCCTTGCTTTCCGGCCGACCCTACCCCCATTACCTAATTCAAGCCTTGCCGCCTTTGGCACTGATCGTTGGTGCCCTTTTTGATAAGACGCAACAACGATTGATAATTATCATCGCTCTTATTATTTTTGCTTTTGGCGTCAAAAAATATCAGTTCTATTCTTATCCAGTATTCTCCTACTATAGTAATTTTTATACCTATGCACTTGGTCTAAAAAGTCAATCACAATATCGGCAATATTTTGGGTCGGAAGTTAATCAAAGCTATCAGATCGCTAACTATATAAAAATCAATACCAACCCAACCGATAAAATTTTTGTCTGGGGAGATAATCCCTTTATTTATGCCTTATCGCAGCGTTTACCCATAACCAGATTTACCGTTGCCTATCATATTGTTGATTTTAGTGCCTATAACGAAGTCATGAGTATACTTGAGACCACCCCACCTAAATTTATTGTTTTCGTTCCCATGACTGGTCGTCCCTTTCCTGAATTATCTTCATTTCTCGACCGCTACTACTACATCAAACAGGTTTTTGGTTCAAACCTGATTTATACGCTCAGATCATGAAATTTTTCGAAATAATAAAGAAATATCTAGGTCAACTCGGCCTTTTTTGGCAAAAAAAAGGCAACAGCCAATTTTTGAGATTAAATTTGCTTATCATCGGTATTCAGTTAGCCTTCTTGGTTTACAAATTTAATCAACTCCCTCCGGAAGTCCCATTGTTTTATTCCCTTCCTTTTGGCGAAGAACAACTGGCTACTACCTCTCAACTTTTTTTTATTCCCATATTCTCAATTACTATCGGTCTAATTAACACCATCTTTGCTGCTGTATTTTTACCAAACCATCAATTACTTTCTCGACTCCTCATTATTTTTTCTGTAATTTATAGCTTACTCTCACTTGTCACTATCTATCAAATCATTACCCTCATCTCCTGATGACTATAACGTTCATCATCTCCATCATTGTCGCCACTATTATTTCAACGTTAGTTACCCCGCTTACGATTACTTTTTTTAAATCCCGTGGTTGGGTCGAAGATCCAAAGATAAAAAATCAAAAAAGTCATAATGCTACTGCCCTAGCCGCTATTCCTCGAGGAGGCGGCATTCCTATTTTTATTAGCATTGCCATTGTCTTATTAGTATTTTTACCGCTCGACAAACGGTTGCTAGCTATACTTCTTGCCTCACTGCTAACACTTTTAGTAGGGGTTTGGGATGATATTAAAGATATTAGCCCCAAAATAAGGCTCTTAACGAATATTGTTGCTGCCCTCATTGTTGTTGCCTCGGGTATTGGTATTGCCTATATTTCCAATCCATTAGGCGGAATTATTGATCTCTCTTTTATCCGTTTCACTTTCAATTTTATAGGTCCCCACACTATTTGGGTAATTTCCGACATCCTTGCTATCTTCTGGATAGTATGGTGTATGAATAGTATCGGCTGGGCTACCGGTGTCGACGGTCAACTTCCTGGTTTTGCCGCCATATCCGCTTTCTTTATTGGTTTATTGGCAATGCGTTTTGGCGATACGAGTCAACTATCGGTCATTGTTATTTGTGGGGCGGTTGCCGGTGCTTTTCTTGGGTATCTACCATTCAATATTTTTCCTCAAAAAGCCATGCCGGGATATAGCGGCAAGAGTCTAGCCGGCTTTTTTTTAGCACTGGTTGCTATTCTTTCAGGTGCGAAATTAGCCACCGTTATCTTTGTTCTCGGTATTCCTATGCTTGATGGTTTTTTTACGCTTTTGAGACGATTATTCCATCACCAGCCACTCCTTAAACCAGACGGTCAACATCTTCATCATCGGCTTTTAGCGCTTGGTTGGTCCCGTCCTCAAATTGCGCTTGCCTATTGGGCTTTTAGTTTTATTTTAGGTATTATTGCGCTTCTGCTTAATAGCCAACAAAAATTCTATACCTTTATAGGATTATTCCTGGTTTTTATGGCCTTCATCATTCATCTTTCGAAACATACTTAGTTGATACCCACCCGCTTATTGTTGTATTTACCTGGATCTTATCCCAATCAGTCCCGATCTCAAGCAAAGGATAGTGTTGTCCTGGCGTCACCCGTCCGACTTCCTTACCATTAACACTCGCTGTATCCCGGACCCTTAACCAACCTACTCCGGTATCAAGAATCTTCACTGTCTGTCCGCTGGTTCCCCCCGGAGTCGGCACCGGTGACTCCGTTGCTATAGGTACTACCTCAGGTGCTAATGTCGCATCGATTAACAACTGATAGCCGTTTATCCCTTTGGCATAAATAGTATTACTTTTATAACCCGGGTAACTAATTGTTATTTGTTTATCACCCTCACCAACATCTTCAATTTTTAAGGGAGAAAACCCTTTAATTTCCCCGTCTATTGCTACCGCCGCCTGGTTTGGATCGGCACTAACTAACAATCCGCTTTTATCGACTCCGGTCTTTTCCAGATTAAGCACATATCCGCTTGTCTGGTCATCGAGTTTTATATCAACGACAGTATCAGAATAGTTTTCTAGTCGAATCGTTTTTTGCCAACTATTTTTACCATCAGGAGAGACTAATTTAACATCCATATCGCCTGGTTTTAGTTCATTATTTTTGTAAGGAGTCATCCCAGCACTTTTACCATCAAGATATACTTTTGCCTGAGGAGAGGACATAATTTCCACACCTGACCGTTGCGGTGCCAAGCTGCAACCTCCTAAAAACAGCAAGCTTATAAACAGAATCATTTTTTTCATTCGCTATACATAGTATACGGTAAGTAGTCAAAATCTACGCTCGCTCAACCATGGTCAAAATCTCAATAACTTCCTGTGGTGTTTTGGCAATACTTACTACTCCTTTTTCAATAGTTTCAAACTTCATCCCTTTTTCTATATCTGTCACGATTTTTCCCCATTGTTCACCAAAAAACACCAACGGTTTATGGTGACCATTATTAAATTTTGCTAATTCCCAAGTCATTCCCACCTCTGATAATGTCCCTGTACCGCCATCGAAAATAACAAAGGCATCGGCCAGTTTAATCAAAGTATTTAATCGTTCTGGGTAGTCTTCGGTGGTATATACCCGATCTGCCATTTCCAGATTTTCCTGGTTAGTTCCTTCATAATTTTTTGGTTGTTTGTCTGGATTCAATATCACAATTTCCACTTTGCCGTTAACTGATTTAGCTCCTCGAGATGCCGCCAGCATCACTCCTGGTCCTCCCCCATTAACAATAATATAACCCGCCTGGGCAGCCAGTTTACTAACCACCAAAACATCCTGAAAAATGTGACTTTTTTCCTCAACCATTGCGTCACCAAAAAACGCCACCCGCTTAATTTTTTTTGTTGTTTTTATCATAGATTAAATGATTTTAGTTTGTCGTCAAATGTCACACTTCTGTATTTTTTTGGTAATAATTCCGATAATTTTTTTATCTCATATTTACCATCCATATCCGTCGCTACTATTTCAAAATCCATATCATTAACCTGACTAAACTGAGTCAGATATTGCAAACAAGCCCCGCATGGATAGGTAATATTTTTATCTGCCACACAGAGTGCTTTATGAGCATATTTGCCATGTGTAGCCGCATGATCAACGGCTGCCATTTCAGCACAAACACCCATACTCGAAATAACCCCCTCCACATTGACTCCCTCGTAATAATTACCATCCACTGTCAATACGCAGGCCCCAAAACCGTGACCAGATTTAAATGCAAATGCGTATTTTCTGACTGTCTGAGCTTTATGTATCAAATTATTTATCTCTTCTTTGGTTAGCATCATGTACTTCAAAATAATGACTTCCACAATATACGACATCCGCCCCTGCTTTTTCAAATTGCAAATAATTGTCCTCAGTAACTCCACCGTCCACTCCCACCAAAAAACCGCGCTCTCGTTTACTGCTAAGGTCTTTGGCCAGTTTTATTCGATCAAAAATATTTGTATCAATAGGCATTTCTTCAAACCCAGCTTTTCTCGACATCAATAAAACCAGGTCAATTTCATCAGGAATTTTTTCAATTTTTGTCCCGCTATCATACGCCAGTCCCACCTCCAAACCTGAATCTTTGGCTTGCGTTACAAAAGCCTTTCGATTGCTCATCATTTCTACTTGCCCAATTACCCTTGAAGCTCCAACAAACAAACATTTTTCAATCCACTTAATCGGTTCTTTAACCATCAGGTGTATTTCCCACAAAAATCCTTCATTGCGTTCTAATTTAGTCAGCTGCTCTAATTCAAATGATTTCCCATAACTAAAAACTCCATCGAATACATCAACCTGTATCCACCGACTGGTATCCCGAATCTTTTCAATTCGTCCCCTTACTCCTTCGAAGGTCTTCTCTTCAATTGTTGGAATAACTATCATATTATCTATTGGTCTGTAGTGCCATTTCTAAAAGCCGACAACTATAGCCGTACTCATTATCATACCAGGCCCCAATTGATACCAAATCATCGGAAATTACTTTAGTCATTCGAGTATCTACAATACACGAAGCGTTATTTCCAATAATATCAGAAGAAACGAGCGGCTCATACGACACCTTTAATCTTCCAACCAATTCTGGACTAACACTCGCTTCTTCAAATATGGCATTGACCTCTTCCACAGTTGTTTTCCGTACCAATTTAAAAGTTAAATCAGAATAAGAACCACACACTACTGGTACCCGAATAGCTGTTCCTGCAAACCGTCCTGCAGCAGCGGGATAAGCTGCAATTACTGCCTCTGCTGCTCCGGTGGTAGTCGGCACAATGTTAATGGCTGCTGCTCGCGCCCTGCGAGGATCTTTATTACTTCCGTCCACCAGATTTTGATTAGTGGTATAGGCATGAATAGTTGTTAACATACCCTCTTGAAAACCAATTTTTTCATCAATAAGCTTTACGATTGGCGCCACACAATTCGTCGTACATGAACCATTGGAAAGCAATTGCTCATGTTTATAATTTTTCTCATTTACCCCCAGAATATATACGGGAATCTTAGGGTCTTTTGGGGGAGCTGAAATTACCACCCTCTTTGCCCCAGACATAATATGCCCCATCGCTTTATGGTCAGTAAATGCTCCGGTACATTCCAAAACCGTGTCCACTCCGTAATTTTTCCAAGGAATTCGATTGACATCAGCCTCACCCAAAAAAGGTATAATCCGCTCACCTACCACCAATCTACCAATTTCGCCACCTTTTTCCGGGTCTTTGTAATCAACCTTTTCTCCGATCCTTCCATAAACAGAATCATACTTAAATTGCATGGCATAACTTTCCATTCCTAATTCGCCTTTTGTATTAATAGCTACAACTTCAATATCATAATTTTCCAAAACCAGCGCCCGTAATGCTACGGTACCGATTCTTCCAAAACCATTAATACCAACGCGTATTTTTTTCTTTTCAGTCATAAATTCATTCTACCTCTTTTCTTAACAACTCCAAAGTTTCTGGAGATTCCAAAATCCTGGTATGCCCATTAATCAGTATACAAATATTTTTTGCCTCACTCAGTTTTAGGCTTGAGAAAGGGACTACATGATTATCAAACTTGGGATATAGTACCAAAAACTTATGATTATTTTCATTATGTTTTCCCATTTTCTCTAAAAAAGTATTCTTATAATCCAATTGTTTATAGCCAGGTACCAAATTTGCCAAAAGACTGCCTTGAAAAGGTGATGATAGTGTTACTATTTTTTTAATTAATCTATTTATTTCCGGGTAAGTATCAACCAAATATTTTGCTACTAATCCACCCTTACTATGTGCCACCAAAATAACCTTTTGCAATTTATTATTGATAATAAATTGAGCAGTTTTTTCAGCCAAAAATTCAATTTTTTCTTCTGTTTCTTTTTGATTATAGACACTGTTAATCCCATATCCCATCGTGTGTAATTCTTTCGCAATAGTCATTAAAAAATATGGCTGTTCGTAAATGCCTTGTAATACCAAAACAGTCTCTTTTTCTCCTCGCTTCCAATCATCAGGAAAATCTTTACCTGTCAGTTTGTTTTTTGCAATCAGTCGATACTCATCAATTAAATCACCCAAAAGACTCATGTTTTATTCCCAAGCTGGCAAGGTCCCTTTGGTTAGAAATTCCAACATTACCCCGCCTCCGCTACAAATAAAATCAATTTTATCTGCTAACCCTAATTTTCCAATCGATGCCCCTGTATCACCTCCGGCCACTATCTTATACCCACTTGATGCTGCTACTGCCAAAGCTATTGCCTCAGTCCCGGATTGGTTTCCCGCCACTTCATATTGTCCCATCGCCCCCGCCCAAACAATCATTTGAGATATTGCAATCAACCCTTTAAAACGTTCAATATCCCGCACACTAAGATCCAGACCGTCAGCTTTAAGTTGTGCCCAAATAATCTTTGATTCGCCGCCGTCATGCTTTTTGGGTAAAGGACTTAGTCTGGGCAACTTACCCCCCACCAGGATATGATCCGCAATTTTTTCCAACCCACCCAAATAATCAAGTTTATCTTCCTTAGCCCCGCCCAAAATCACCAACAAAGGCCGTCTGGGATTGGTTAATACGATATTAATTTTCTTAGCCTCTTCAACGAAACTATGACCAAAATAACTAGGTAACTGTCGATGAATCATAATCGAAGCATGCTCCCTATGTGCTACCGCAAAAGCATCATTCACATATACTTCGCCAAGGCTTACCAAATAATTTCGAAAATTATCATTATTATCTTCTTCACCTTGCCAAAACCGCAGATTTTCTAAGAAAACAATATCGTTACTATCCACCGCCATATCAATAGTTTCCGTTGCTAATAAGTCTTCAATAAAAACACTATTAACGATTTTTATACCGCTAAGCATTCCCACCAACTCAGCATAAACCGGCTTAAGCGACAAGCTCTGATCGACCCCTTTTGGCCGACCGCGGTGTCCAATAATCAAGACTTTACAATTTTTATCCAACAACACCTTAAGTGTCGGCAACGTTTTTGTTAATCGAGACGAATCCAAAATAACCCCATTTTCCATCGGTACATCTAGATCCATTCGCAATAAAACCTTAGACTTTTCCGGTACTTCGTTAACTGTTTTTAGATTCATATGCTTTTATTTTTTTGATTCTTCTAACATGCCGTTCTTCAGATGAAAAAAGAGTTTCCAAAAACACTCTCACAATCGCGATATTTTCTTCGCTATCAACCAAATCAGCCGCCAGGCACAAAATATTAGCATCATCATCGGATCTTGCCAATTGTGCCTGCTTTTCTTCCATACACAAAGCCGCTCGTGCCCCTCTCACTTTGTTAGCTGCAATCGATATTCCCACCCCACTACCGCAAATTAATATCCCTTCACCTTTATTTGCCACTACTTTTTCCGCTGTTACTAGGCCAATTTCACTATAGTCGTCATCAGGATTGTATTCACTGCTTCCAACTTCTTCCACCATATAACCCAAATCCGTTACCACCCCCACGATTTGTTTTCTAAGTTGATATCCCCGATGATCACTACCCACATAGACTATACTCATACATAATCATACTATGGATTCAGTCATTGTTGCTAATCAACCCTATAATTTAGTCATCAATCGTAAGCCAATTAGCTCTCTTAGACTACGACTTAAGTCGAAAAATACCATTGTAATTTCTGCACCACGCCTTGTTCCTGTACTTTTTATCAAAAAATTTATTAACAATAATCAAAATTGGATTGTCCAGCAATCAGCCAAAATAACTGACACCATTCCTTACCTTAAGCTAAAAAATATTTCTATACTTGATCAAAGCTATAGTATTCAAATTACTCATTCTCATCGCGATGCATTAATCATCTTTGATGATCTGAAAACGATTACTATTCATACCAAACACTTAACTCAAGATCACCTTGCGAAACTTATCGATCACCATTTCCGGCCTCAGGCGCTTAAACTTATTAAACAAAATTTAAGACAACTTCAGAAACAGTACGATTTTCCGCTAAAAAATATTACTGTCCGCAATCAAAGCTCACGTTTTGGCTCTTGTTCCAGTAGTGGTAATCTCAACTTTAACTGGCAAATAATTTTTTTCCCTTTTGACAAATTTCGCCACGTTTTATGTCACGAAATAGCCCACATTACTCACCATAATCACTCCATTCATTTTTGGAAACTATTGGCCACTTATGACCCCGAATGGCGCCTCAATCGTCTCTGGCTTAAGCAACAGGGGAGTAAGCACTTTTTAATCAAACCCTAAATTTCAATTTCAATTCCTACCGGTGCATGGTCAGACCCCATGACATCAGCCAAAATAAAAGCTTCTTTCACTTTTGATTTAATTTTTTCATCGACAAAAAAATAATCGATTCTCCAACCAATATTACGTCCTCGTGCCCCCGATTTCTGATCCCACCAACTATATTGGTTTGGCTCAGGATGAAACATTCGAAACGTATCCGTCCACCCATTGTCTATCAGCTTTGTTACCCATTCGCGTTCAATCGGCATAAATCCCGATTTTTTAACATTTTCCTTTGGTCGGGCCAAATCAATCTCTGTGTGAGCCGTATTGACATCGCCACAAAAAACAACTTTTTCACCTTTTTTTCGTAAGTCGTTTATATACCTCAAAAAAACATCGTAAAATTCCATTTTATAATCCAAGCGCTCAGGACCCCGGCCCCCGTTTGGAAAATAAATATTAAGTAGTGTAAATGTTGGATATTTTGTAATTATTACTCTTCCTTCAGTATCAAATTTTGGTATCCCCAAACCATTAATAATTTCAATCGGCTTAAGTTTAGTAAAAGTTGCCACCCCCGAATATCCGGCTTTATCTGCCGGATTATAGTAACTAAGGTACTCAGTTGGCATTTCTAATGTTGGCACCTGTTCCGCCCTAGCTTTAGTTTCCTGAAAGCAATAAATATCGGATTGATCTTGATGGACAAATTGCCACAATCCCTTTTTGATCGCCGCTCGCATTCCTGCCACGTTCCAGGAAATAATTCTTATTTTCATTATTTATTCTACCAGTGTAAAATTAATTCATATGACTGATAATAAAAATCTCCCCATAATTATCATTTGTGTCACCATAATTCTTTCTTTATTCATCTTTTCTCGCACCGGCATTTCCATCAAATCAGTTGGGGGAGCCGTCGACAATAATGGCAAAATATCCAATACTATTTCAGTAACCGGCGATGGTAAGGTTTCTGTTAAGCCCGACATGGTCACCATTAATATTTCTTTTTCTGAATTGGCTGCCACCAGCCAAGAAGCGCTTAATAAAGTTAACCAGAAACTAGCAGATGCCCTCCAAATTCTAAAAAGCAACGACATTCCCGAAGCTGACATTACTACTACAGGACTCAGTATTAATACTGAGTATGATTATTCCAACAATACCCGTCACGTTACTGGCCAACGTGCCTCTGAATCCTTGACAATCAAAGTTAAAAAGATTGACGAAAAAGCTGCTAAGGCTGCAAAAATTATCGATCAATTATCGGCCATTGATAACGTTCAGATGAACGGTATTACCTTTGACGTTGACGATAAAACCAAATTCTTTACCCAAGCCAGAGAATTAGCTTTCAAAAAAGCCCAACAAAAGGCCGAAGAACTAGCTCGACTTGCTGGAGTTAGTCTGGCTAAACCGGTTACCATTACAGACTCCGCATATGAAGTAACTCCGCCGCTTATGTACAACAATACCAAAATGGCTCTGGGAGTACTTTCAGCTCCTACCGCCAGTGACACTCAAATTAGTACCGGCCAACTAGATATCTCTAGCAACCTCTCCATTTTGTGGGGAATAAACTAATCCCTAAATTCGGCAAAGTCAGGCAACACCATCCGTGGCTGTTGCTCAATTTCATCCATTTTATTCATATCTTCCGGCTTTAGCTGCACCAGTAGTGATTCATAATTTTCTTTAATATGTGCCTTAGAAGTTGCCTTAGGAATAGCAATAATGCCACTTTGTCGCAGCCAGGCTAAAATTACTTGTGAAGGCTTTATTTCATACTGTTTTGCCAACTGAGTGACTACTTTTAATTTCAGATCCATACCTTGTGCAATCGGAGAATATGCGGTAATCGTCACATGATTTTTAGCACAATGTTCCCTCAGCCTTTTTTGATTAAAACTTGGATGCAACTCAACTTGATTATTGGTTATTTCGATCCCGGTTTTAACCGCTTCGTCAATATGTTGCAAATCAAAGTTTGAAACACCAATTGCCCGAATAAGACCATTATCTTTTAGTTCCTGCATTGCTTCTAATGTTTCCATAATTGGCACCTCTTTATTGGGCCAGTGAATCAAATACAAGTCTAGGTAAGTTAGTTTTAATTCATCTAATGTTCGTTCACATGCGCGAATTAAATCCTCAGATCGCAAATCAGAACGCCATACTTTAGAAGTAACAAAAACAGCCTCCCGTGGTAAACCACTTTCCTCCAAAACAGTACCAATTATCTGGTGGTTATGGTAATAATCAGCGGTATCAATATGGCGATAACCTATCTCCAGGGCTGTTTCAAGCGGTTTTCTCGCCTCCTCTCCAGTCAATTGCCAAGTGCCAAAGCCGAGTAAAGGGATTTGAGTCGTAGTATTTAGATGTATAGTTTGCATATCATTATTATATAGGTAAATGCCCTAATTCTGATATAATCACCTGAAAACCAGCGGGTGCCGGACGGTTTAGGCGACGGTCTGTAAAACCGTTTTAAGTAGGTTCAACTCCTACCCGCTGGACATACATGATTGACGTAGCTCAAAATAAATATCTGCTAGTAATTATTCCTCCCCAGCCAGTCACCGATTTTATCAACCACTATCGTCAACAATATGACCAAAAGTCATTCACAAGCATTGTTCCACATATAACTATTCTTCCGCCGTTTTATATCAGAGTCAGCGAGTCTGAATTAATTACTAAACTCAAAAAAGTTTTTAATAACACCCTGTCTTTTGAAATTTCTCTTACTACTGTCGATTATTTTGAAGGTAACAATAAGGTCGCCTTCTTTAAACCAGATTCACCCTCTTCTGAAAAAATAAAAGCATTATTTAAAGTTATTCAAACTAATATTTCTAATATTACCACTAACATTTGGCCCTATTATCCCACTAATCCAGAAAAATTTACTCCTCATCTCACTATCGCCGAACACCTGCCCGATCCTGATTTTGAACAAATCAAACAAGATTTACAATCGCTTTCAATCAATCAAGAATTTATAGTCAATTCTATTTTTCTGCTCAAAAAAATCAACGATCATTGGCCAGTAAATACTGAAATTAAATTTCAATAGTTTCTAATACATCAAGCGTGGTTAGTTACAACTTTCGTTATTTATTACTCGGATACACCACAAACAAAGCCATTGCCAAAATAACACCGATAGTTACCAGTTTTATATGATCCCATCGTGAAGCAGGTACCCGCTTAGGAAAACATAACTTTAATACTACCTCAACCAACACCAGTCCTATCAGTCCTCCAAAACCCAAAATACCAATTTTTGAATATTCACCCGAAAATATTGTTGCTGCCAGAACACTATGCAATAGTAAAAAGGGGATCGCTACCCATATCAAATTATGAAACACTTTCCATTTTCTTCTCAATACATGTACCGAATAATCATTTGATGTCAGCAACAATATTCCCAAAATTATCAAACCCACCACTCCAAAGAGTATTGGCTGACTAAACAAAAAGGTAACCGACAAATTTCCCAATGCTATCCAACTCATCAAGGCATGAACGATAAAAATAATTCCCGAAGTAATCCCAAAATCACGGCGTTTAACAAGCGCCCACTTTAACAATTGTCTGAGTGTCTGAAATGACGATGGTACCCACGTAATACTATTGTTAGGCACCAAAGTTAACCCGAGAAAACCTGTTCCCAAAAGAGCGCCTAATTTAATTGCCCGCAAAGGTTCAAATCGAAAAACGATCCATAATAACCCGGCACTTGCTAGAGTCAAAAGCCACCAAAACCTATTATGTTTAATCATAATATGAGTATAGCTAACCGTTTGCTAAACTACCTTATGTATCTTTCTTCCCTAAGTTTAGAGTTCTTTCGTTCCTACGATCATCGCAAAATTTCATTTCAGCCAAGTTTTAACCTTATTATCGGTAATAATGGTACCGGCAAAACTAATATCTTAGAAAGTATTTATCTCCTTTCAGCCTGTAAAAGTTTTCGGGCCTCAAAACTATCACAACTCCTCAAATGGGAAACCTCATATGCCTCAGTTGTCGGTCTCATTGAAAAAAATAATGAACCCATTACCCTCGAGGCCCAATTAATCGTTGATCCAAAATATCCCAATAAACCATCAACCAAACGATTCCTTATTAATTCCATTCAAAAAACTCGTAAAGAATTTCTTGGCACCCTCAAAACAGTTGTCTTCCAACCAGATGATATCCGTCTAGTTACCGGCTCTCCTTCCCGCCGTCGCGAATTTTTAGATGCTGTTTTTTTACAATCAGAATGGCGTTATGCCCAAGCCTTAGCCCAATATCATAAAGCCCTCAAACATCGTAACGAATTACTCGATCTTATTGCCTTGAGTAAAGCCCATCGATCAGAGCTTTTTTATTGGGATCAGTCGTTAGTAAAAAATGCTGAAATTATTCGTACGTTTCGTCAGCAGTTTATTACCCATGTTAACGATTTTTGGTCCATTTCTAATCATCCCGAAGTTCAGAAATTATTTTTAGATTATCACCAATCAACCATTACTACCGAAAAATTAACCAATAACTTCAATCTCGATGTCTCCCGAGGTCACACTTCCTGTGGTCCACATCTCGATGATTTTCACTTTCAAAGTCACATTTTTACCGACACTCCTGATAAGTCGCTCGCCGCTTGGGGAAGTCGCGGCCAACAACGTTTATCTGTTTTAGCCCTAAAATTAGCCGAAATAAATTATATAGAGACCAAGACTAATGAAAAGCCTGTTTTACTTCTGGATGATATTTTCTCCGAACTAGATCCCGACCATCAACAACTTGTCATCGAAATTTGCCACGATTATCAATCAATAATTACTTCTGCCGACGGCCAAATTAACGGGCTACTTTCCAAAAACGCCCTTCTTATTTCACCGTAATGCTATACTTTTTAGTGAGCCTTTTTAGGGGACGTATCAATCGAAAAAATTATTTTTTAGCCTTCATTATCTATTTTATTGTCTGTGCTGCACTTGAATATTTTATTGGCTCAAAATTGGATCTCATTATTAAAATTCTTCTTATAGTTTTAATACTCCCGCTAATGTCACTTATGGTAAAAAGGGGACATGATTTTGGATTATCCGGCAGGTTTTTGCTTCTTTTAGGTATAATTCCAGTCATTAATGGCATATTTGGAATATTACTATTTTTAATCCCTGGAAATCAGACTAAAAACAAGTTTGGACCATTACCTTTAGATAAAACAATTTTGTGGTAAACAAATATTCCCCAAGCAAACACAAACTTGCTTGATGCAAATTATGGTTAACTATACTATAATATCTTCACCTAAAGCTAAACAGCTTTGGACAAAGTCCTTCCGAAGCTCACAAGGCGCCGAAGGATTTTATTTGTACTTTAAAAGTTAGATGTGCGTTTCCCAAGTCACGTTTGTTCGTATCAGAAGGGATTTCTAATGAAATTTTTTCTGATTTCTTGTAAATCAGATTCCGGTTTAACACCGGAATATTGTTTACTAAGAGTTTGATCGTGGCTCAGGGTGAACGCTGGCGATGTGCCTAAGACATGCAAGTCGAGCGGGATTTGTTGTCTACACAAAGTCTCTTAAAAAACTCCCTTGTCAAAGAGAGAAGCGGCCGTAAGGCCAGAGGGATTTTATGTAGATAATGAGTTTAGCGGCGAACGGGTGAGTAATGAACACGAACATACCCTCAAGAGGGACATAGCTAGCCGAAAGGCTAGGTAATTTCCCATATTCTCTACGGAGGAAAGACGTAAGTCGCTTGAGAAATGGCGTGTTTGCTACCAGCTAGTTGGTGAGGTAACGGCTCACCAAGGCTATGACGGCTACCGGCTCTTAGCGGAGAGTCCGGCACAATGGGACTGAGACACGGCCCATACACCTACGGGTGGCAGCAGTTAGGAATTTTGCGCAATGGACGAAAGTCTGACGCAGCGACATCGCGTGAGGGATGAAGGTCTTCGGATCGTAAACCTCTTTTCTTTTATCATGAAGGTAGAAGGAATAAGGAACTACTAACTACGTGCCAGCAGTCGCGGTAATACGTAGGTTCCAAGCGTTACCCGGTTTTATTGGGCGTAAAGGGTCTGTAGGTGGTTTTCTAAGTCCTGTTTTAAAGCCTCCAACTCAATTGGAGATAGGGGCAGGATACTGGATGACTAGAATTATATCGGAGTAACTGGAATTTTTAGTGTAGGGGTAAAATCCGTGGATACTAAAAAGAACACCAAGAGCGAAGGCGGGTTACTAGGTATTAATTGACACTCATAGACGAAAGCTAGGGGAGCAAATCAGATTAGAGACCTGAGTAGTCCTAGCTGTAAACATTGCCTGTTAGTTCTGTGACATCTGTTGCGGAATGTAAGCTAACGCGTTAAACAGGCCGCCTGGGGAGTATAGCCGTAAGGCCGAAACTCAAACGAATTGGCGGGGAGGCGCACAACCAGTGGAGCATGTGGTTCAATTCGATACAAAGCGATGAACCTTACCTGGGTTTGAAATGTACCTGCATGCCGCAGAGATGCGGAGGCCTTCGAGGGTGGTACACAGCTGTTGCATGGCTGTCGTCAGCTCGTGACGTGAGTTGTTCTCTTAAGTGAGGTAACGAGCGCAACCCCCATTCTGTGTTATCGTGTCACAGGAAACTGCCTAGCATTATTTTGTTAGGAGGAAGGAGGGGACGACGTCAAGTCATCATGATGCTTATGTCCAGGGCTACACACATCCTACAATGGGCTATAACAGAGGGTCGCAATACCGCAAGGTGGAGCCAATCCTTAAACTAGCCCCCAGTTGGGATTGCAGGCTGAAACCTGCCTGCATGAACTCGGAATTGGTAGTAATCGCGGATCAGCAGACCGCGGTGAATACGTTCTCGCCTCTTGCACACACTGCCCGTCAAATCAGCAAAGTTGGGGGTACCTGAAGCTTCAGATTTTTCTGGGACCAAGGTAAATCCAGCGATGAGGGTTAAGTCGTAACAAGGTATCCGTACTGGAAGGTGCGGATGGATCACCTCCTTTGAGGTTTATCCCGGCCACACACCGGGATCATAGCTTCATAACCTTTCTGATACGAATTAACTTGATTTAGGGAAAGCGCACATCTAACAAACAGCACTATACTAAAAATCCCCCATAATGGGGGATTTTTAGTATATAGTATATAATCCAAACTATTGACGACTAAACTACTATGACCGCCAAAAAAAACATTGCACCTTTCGTTACTCATCTTCCCATCGATAAGACAAAATTACCCAAACATATCGCCATTATTATGGATGGCAACCGTCGCTGGGCCGTCAAGCATGGACTTCCTCCGACAAAAGGTCACGAAGCTGGGGCCAAAAATCTTGAAAATATTGTTAATTACTGCCGTGATATTGGTATAACCAATATCACTGTCTACGCCTTATCAACCGAGAATTGGCGGAAACGTAGTGTCGATGAAGTTAGAGGTATTTTTAACCTCTTTCGGCAAATTTATTTTAAATGGAAAAATGATTACCATAAATCCGGTGTCAAGTTTTTTGTTCTGGGTAACTTTCAAGCATTTCCTCTCCGTGTTCGCGATTTACTCAAAAAAATGATGGACCAAATTCTTGACGAAGAGAGAATAAAATTTAACGTTGCTCTTAATTACGGAGGCCGCGATGAAATTGTCACCGCCATTCAAAATATCATCAAAGATAAAGTTGCTGCCAGAGATATTAATGAAAAACTAATTTCCAGCTACCTATACACTACCGGCCAACCAGACCCAGATTTGGTAATTCGCCCCGGAGGGGAGTTTCGACTCAGCAACTTTTTACTCTGGCAGATGTCCTACGCTGAGCTTTATTTTACCGATATCCTCTGGCCTGATTTTACCCCCGTTGAACTCGAAAAAGCCATCTACTGGTATCAACAACGCGACCGCCGGATGGGGAAGTAATTATAAAATCTTAAAACCTAATGCAACCTGGGCAATTTGCACCACAAAATAGCTCACAAAAATAATGATAAAGCCGATAATCCCCGCAGTTATCTTTCCATAACCTTCTTTAGTCTTCCCCGGATCTCCCATTGCTGTCATCAGCGTAATTCCACCGGTAATCAGCATAAAAAGCAAAATCAACCCGGCAAGAACATAAATATAAGTCAGTGCACTACTAAAAATAGTTCCAATGGAGCCAGGGCCATCAGCAAATTTAAAATTAGTCGGTAATTGGGGTAATTTAGCTGCCATATATTAGCCGGTCACCCCGGGTATATGTAAAATGTTAAGCAATACTAAACGTACTATAAAAATTGCAAAAATCGAAACCAATAGTCCGATAATTGCCGATGTCACCGTTTCCTGTGCTCCTGCCACTGCCTTTGGGTCGCCTGCCGATGTTGCCATCAAAATAAAACCATACACCATGATTAAAAACGAAACTCCGCCAGCAATTCCAAAAAAGATCGGTAAAACTGTTGCCATTAACGAATTAAAATCAACCGGAATACAGCCAAGCGCCGTGTTAATCTGAGGATCGCCGGAATCGGCTCCATGCCCGGCACAAAATTCTGACACTGCCAATAATGCTTGTGGGTGGATTAGTGACAACCCAAAAACCAAAATTGACGCAACTGTGCCAGCTATTTTTTTCCCTAACCTTCTGGTTACTGACATCAGCATAGTATATCAGATGTTACAATTATTTGTGCCCAAAATACGTCCCAGATTACTAGTAACTATTCTCACCCTAACCGCCTTGATCATCTTTTCCTTCTCAAAAATATCACCTGTCCATGCCGATCCCATCGACGATTGTATGGCCTCTCACACTGATCCTCAGACGTGTATAGACCTCATTAACAAGCGGGTTACAGAATTGGAAAATGCCATCACTCCCTTAAAAAAAGAATCTACCGGTCTTCAATCCGGCATTGCCAACGCCAAGATCCAAATTGCCCACCTTGGCGCCCAAATCACTGACCTAGGCGGCCAGCTTATCAATAAAGATGCTGATCTTGAAGTTCAAAAGGTCCTGATGGGTGAGCGGATTCGTCGCTATTATATTGACTCAAAAAAGTTTGACCCACTTATGATTTTTCTTTCCAGTGTTGAATCTGCCTCTCTGATTCACCAATATACCTGGTATCAATCAATTATTAACCAAGATCGGTCGGCTATCAGCCAATTCAATCAGGACATTAATAATCTTCAGTCCAATAAGACGGCTTTAACGGTTCAAAAAGATAAACTTGCCGCTCTAAAGTCCTCACT
Source organism: bacterium (assembly GCA_021817905.1). GTDB lineage: Bacteria > Patescibacteriota > Microgenomatia > UBA12405 > UBA12405 > JAMCSD01. Next base: position 27,790 of record JAKAFM010000008.1, read on the forward strand.
TGAATCTCGTTTTGGGTTTCTTTCCGGAGAAATTAAAAAAGCTGAAGATTACAAAGCTCAACTTAGTAAAATGCAAGAACAACTTGTTGCCGAAAAACTCGCCAGCCTTAATCTTCCAACCAGCCTTGGTGCCGGACCCTTAAGCTGTTCTGATGATCGTCAGATTGACCCTGGTTTTGGTGCTGGCTTTGCTTTTTTTACCTTCGGCATTCCTCACCATGTTGGTATGAATCAATATGGTGCCTATGGTCGCGCTCAAGCCGGACAAAATTATCACGATATTTTATCTGCCTATTTCAATAATATTAACTTTGATAAACGTCCTAATATAACCATCAAAGTTCAAGGGTATGGCTCCATGAGTCTTGAGCAATATTTATTGGGCATTTACGAAATTCCCGATAGCTGGCCAATGGAGGCTTTAAAGGCTCAGGCTGTCGCTGCTCGTTCTTATGCCCTTAACTACACCAATAACGGCCAAAACGAAATTTGCACCACTCAGGCTTGCCAAGTCTATAAAGGCGGCAACAAAGGTGGCAACTGGGAGCAGGCCGTCAAAGCCACTTCTGGCGAAGTTTTAACCCAAAACGGCCAAGTAATTACCGCCTGGTTTGCATCTACCGCTGGCGCTTACACCTATACCAGCGCCGATGTCGGCTGGAGCAATACTGGCTGGACCAAGCGTGTTCGTGACACTTCCGGTGACATTTCTTCATTTTCCGATCTTTTTTCCAAAGCCTATGACCGTACTTCGCCTTGCTTTTATTCTGCTCAAGGCTTCCGCTCTCAATATAATAATTCTGCCTGGCTCAAACCTTCCGAAGTTGCCGATATTGTTAACGTTATTCTTCTCGCTCAAAAAGATTCCTCAACTCAAAACCACCTCTATCCTACCGATCGCCAGAATATGGAGAATACCGACACGTGGGATGCTGAACGAGTAAAATCTGAACTAAGAAATCGTGGTGTGACGCCTTTTAACACCATTAATTCAGCCACAGTCACTGATTGGGATAAAAGCCAGGGGAAAACCAACACCATCAGCTTTTCCGGTGACGGCGGATCAGCCAGTTTTGATGGCAATACCTTTAAAGGCTACTTCAATCTCCGTGCCCCCGGGAATCTCGCCATCGTCGGTCCGCTTTTTAACATCGAAAAGAGATAGCTCTTATATATTAATCAACGTATCACCTATATTATTGTCTTCTATTAAATCTTCTGGCGGTATTACTTTTGCGCGCCTTTCAAGCCTTTCTTTCCTCATTTTGGCTATATCTATTCCGACTTTTCTATCTGCCTCAATTGCCTCCTCCATTGTTGGTTGATACCTTTGTTCTCCTTTTTCATTTGTATTTGTCATAATTAATTCTACACTATACTTGTGATCTTAATTTATGCTTTTTCTAACCCTTGGAGTACTAATATTTCCACACGAACACTGATTGATCTTCAGGAAACTCTTAGATCGTATCCCGACATAGTATTTCAAAAAATAACTAAATATCCCCAACCCTTCTTTGAAGAATATATTCGTAATAAGCTTTATACCGCCATCGTTGGTTTGGGTGATTATTATGGTAGTTTCGATAAAATTAAAATCGAATCACAAGCCTCCAATCTATATGGTCATCACTCCATCATTCCACTTGCCCCCTCCATTATTGATCTTGATCTTCCCTTTTTTAAACATATTGACCGCTCACAATTTTTTATAAGCTCTAGTATGAGTCCTACATACGGTAACTGGTTAGCTTACAATATACAGTCGCTGATCAACCAAAAACAACTTACTACGTATCATCTCTTTTTTCATCTTCCTGAAAGATCAAATTCACAAAATAATGCCACAAACATAGCTAATTTATTAATAACTAACCAGGTGCTACAATAAGTAATGCCTCGTTCTAAAAACTTAGATACGGTTGCTCCGGACGACCCAATTATTACTCCTCCACTTAACACCGAGCCTGTCACTACTTCTCCTTCCCAGCCAACGTCTACTACTAATAATCCTATCCCTCCCACGACCGATCTTCAGCAAAAAATTTATGATCTTATGGGCCACGCCAAACACTCTTTTTCTTCCATGCTCGTCAACCCCAAAGTTTTTACATTTATGGAGAAAGATTCAGACGAAACTATCCTCGTAGTTTTGCGTCCCCATTGGTTTACCAATCTTCGCTGGATCTTTATTTCACTCATCATGCTCGTTGCCCCGATTCTTACCCGCTTTGTTCCTTTGTTGTCCTTCTTTCCTGCCAATTACCAATTTATACTCGTCATTTTTTGGTATCTCATTACCTTTATTATCGCCTTTGAAGGTTTTTTGTCATGGTATTTTGATGTTTTTATTATTACCTCACAACGAGTTATCGACATAGACTTTAACAACCTTTTAAACAAGAAATTCTCTGAAGCATCCCTTGATAAAATCCAAGACACCACCTATACCGAGACTGGTGTTGCCGAAACATTGCTCAATTTTGGTGACGTTTTAATCCAAACTGCTGCCGAAATTAACGAAATTACTTTTGAAAAAGTCCCCAATCCAGAAAAAGTGATTAAAATTTTACAAGAACTCCGAGAAGGTCTACCTAAACCATGATCACTAATTTTTCCGTCATAATTCTCCAGGCCACAAAAATATTTGCTGTTCTTGGGACGGTTCTCTACTTTATTTTTGCTTTGATTGTTGTCAAACAAGTTAATATGATGACCAAAAATATTTCCGATAAGTTTAACGCTATCCTAGTGATGTTTTCATGGCTTCATCTACTCTTTGCCCTCTTTCTCATCTTTCTGACCTTGACAGTCTTGTAGTATCATGTAATTAATGCACTTTTCCTGCCGCTCTTTTATTGGTAAGTCAGGACCTAACTCCTGGTGTCAGTATTGGGAAAATGAACCGGACGATCCTTCTCTCCAGCTTTCTCGCGGCCATCTTTTTGGTCTTATTGCCTTAACTTCAGATAAAGATCAAAATACCAACCATCTCGGACACTTGATCATCGACAAACTCAACGAGCTCTATTTTTTGGAAAGCAAAACATCTCCTCCTCAGCAACTTCATCAGGCAGTCACTGAAACTATTAAACTTTTTCCGTCAGTCAAAATTACCTCATTATCTTTAGCTGTGGTCATTAGTGACCACCTCGACTTCTATTTGTATGGCGACGGTCAAGCTGCCATTATTCGTCAATCAAAAATCAGCGAACCTATCAAAGTTCCGCTCGATCAAAATTATCTTCTATTGAGTGGACCCATCAACCCAAACGATCGAATCTTTTTATTCACCTCAGAATTTGAGAAAGAATTATCTTGGATTAGCATTAAAAAAATAATGATTGAGCCCCAATTAACCACCGTCGAAGACAATACGCTTGCCCTAATGAGCAAACTTAGCCATCCCGATCTTTTAGGCGCCTCTCTTATTGATGTTTTAATTGATAATGAGGTTGCTATTGATTCCACTGCCACCGATGAACCGGTTACTTTGCCTCCACCGCCAATTCCTGACCCCAGTTCTGTCGTCTCTCCCCATCCCCAACGCCCAATTTTTGTTACTAATCACCAGTCGTCACAGGTTGGCCATCGTCAAAAAATCAATATCATTGCTGGGTTTATAGTACTATGTGCCTTAGGCATCAGTATTACCATCGGTTTTCAAAAAAACAAAAAAATGCAAACCGAAAAACAGTACCAAACCCTCCAGCTTCAATTAACCAAAACCCTTTCCGATGGATTTGCAATCAAAAATCTCAATCTTGAGACTGCCACTGAACTTGGAAAACAGGCCAGTGACCTTTTGGTTAAGATAGACAACCTTAAAACTACCAACCATACAATTGAGATAAACCAGTTCCAATCCCAAATCCAACAATTATTATCCCAAACCGGACAAGCTGACCCCACCCAGTCTTCAGCCTGGTATGATACCTCGTTTATTACTGACAACCCAAAATATACCCAACTTTCCTTTCAAAGTAATGGTTTATATCTTCTAGATCCCCAATCCGGTCGTCTCGACATTTTAAATCCGCAACAGAAATCGATTCGAAACCTTACCCAAGACGATCGACTCAAAAACATCACCCACTTATTTACCAGTAGCGATACAGTTTACGGTCTTACTGGTTCCAGTATTATCACCATCAATAAATCCCTTATTACTTCAATACTAACTACTACCGCCACCGACGCCACCGTTTGGAACGGTACCCTTTATTTGCTTGATTCAGCAAACAAAACGATTTTAAAATCGACCCCAAATAGTAACGGATTCGACACTCCGGTTTCCTGGTTAAAAAGCGGCCAGTCATTGGCTGACAATGCCAGTTCGATTGCCATTAATGGAAAAGTTTGGGTCATAACCGACAATGGGCAAATTACCCCCTATTTACGAGGCACTAAAGACACCTTTACTCCTTCACAGCAAATTACCGCTACCCATGCCCGCAACCTAATTGTTGGTATCGACAGTGATATTTTGGCATTCATCGACGATGGTAATACCATTTATGTCTATAAAAAAAATGGCGAAACCAAAGCTAAATATACTCTCGATGGCAAGACAATAACGAGTATTACTCTCGACGAAAAAGATAATCTAATCTATGCCCTATGTTCAGACCAAAAAATTTATAAAATTGGTTTATAATTCCCCAATGCGCCATTTCAACAAAGAGTCGCTTGACTACAAATTTATCGATAAATTTGAGGCCGGAATTGCCCTCACTGGTTCTGATGTCAAGTCGCTTCGCACTCAACCAGTTCAGTTTGCCTCATCAAAGGTTGATTTTCTTGGAAGCCAGCCAATTTTAGTTGGTCTAACCATTCCTCTCTATAAATTTTCACAAAACCAAGAAATTGATACCACCCACAATCGTAATCTGTTACTCAACGAAAAAGAAATTGCCAAATTAGTTAGCTATCGGCACCAAAAATATATGATTATTCCCATTGCTATTTTCTTCAAGGGCCGCTGGGCCAAGGTTGAGCTGGGTGTTGGCCGCAAAGCCAAAAAATACGAAAAACGCGCCCTTCTTAAAAAACGCGAATTCGAACGAGGAGTTTAAGAGGAGATGCCCCGTAATGAGCGGGGGTCCGAAAGCGAATTTGATAAACGTCTACAAGCTTAATCTATTCTCTCCTACACCTTGATGAACTAGAACAAACAAGAGGCCATCAAGTGTCGATGATTGAAGGCATTACCCCTCGCTTACCCCAACAGCCCCATCGAGAGGGAAGTGGTAACATCTTAGTTTAGTTTAAACCTATTAAATTTCCTCTAAGATAGAAAACTTATAGATTCGATATTTAGGCTAAACCAACAGCCGAAAAGGCTGGGGTCTGACCAAATAAAGTGTTGGCAGCATTAGTTAGATACTTGTCAACGTTAAGTAAAGTGTTTTTAGCATTTTACGTTTTAACCCTGTTTAACGACTCAATGGATCAAAGTCGGCTTGCAGTTTGTCAAAGAACATCTTCCGTCAATTCATTACATCTCCGGAATTAAAAGTCCCGCTATTATACCAAAAAATCACGTTTAAGTCTACTTATTCCCATAAGAATCACTATATTCGCTCCTAACCCAATCACTGCCGAAAACTGTTCAAAATAGAAATTAAACATCGATCCCAAAAAAATATTGACTAGCAATCCGGTCTGAAAATAAAATATCCCTCGTTTAATTTTTTTATTCGACACCCACACTAATCCTCCCAAGAAGAGCAACGCTGCCAATCCATCAACAACTATTTTTGAACCTTCCATAAAAGAATCAAATTTAGGATAGGCAACTTTCTGTTCCACTAGACTTGCCAAATTATAACCAGTCTGGCGCCAAGTAATAACCTGGTAAGTATTAAAAATACTCCCAATAATATCTCCAATCGCCAAAGCCAAGAGCAAAAACCAAACCACTTTTTTCTTAAATATTTTATAGTACGAAAACCATCGCAATCTTCGATAAAGCCGCAATAATAAATTTTGGTTTGGATGAGCCACTACGGTCAAATTTTCAACCAATTTCAAAAGATGTTTACCAAATGTCGCCTCGGCCACGTTGCGTTCACGCCGGATAACCATCGACAGTCGTCTGATCATCTCATCTTTCTCCTTTTGGTCTAAATCATTCTCGGCCACCTCTTCTAACTCACTAATGGTTTGATAAAGTAAAGTTTTTGGGTCTTTGGGATTAATTCTTTCAATATACCGGTATATTAAAAACATAAGTACAAAAAAGCCATAGATTAGCAATATTGCCGGTTGAAAAAAATAATTATTATCTCTAGTTACAAATTTGCCAATTTCGTCGATAAATGAACCCATTCCTGCCCCCATAATCACTGCCGATAATCTTCTCACCCTATCCCCATGAAAAAGTTGTGGCAGCATTCCTCCAATTAACATCCCCAAGCCTCCATACAGCACATGTGCCAAGTGCCATTGACCCCTTCCTAACTGAAAGTTATTTGTCAACTCTAAAATAATTCGAATCGATAATATGGTTACAATCCCCGAAATAAAAGTGATCAGTAACAGTTCACTGGCATCCACCCGTTTGACGAGCTTAAAATTCATGATTCATTTTATCATTATCAAAGGCTAAACTTAGCTAGTGTCAGGTATTCTTGATTTACTATTTCCGCGAGTTTGTTATGGTTGTCACCGCCCTGGATCTTATTTGTGTCCTCGTTGTTCCAGTCTTTTAACAGTTCAATCATTTTCTCCATCTCAGCCAGACGCATCACTTTATGGCCACCTTTCGTTATTTGCTTACAAAAGTAGTCTCAAAAAACTCATTCACGATTTAAAATATCACTTTCTAAGCGATAGTATTGAAATAATAGGGCAACTTATAGCCAACAGTATTACCTCCGATTTTCCTCATTTTCTCTCTGATTGGAAAAACAACAATTATTGTCTTACTCCTGTTCCTCTCCATCCTTTAAAACGAAATTGGCGAGGTTTTAATCAATCGGATTTAATTGCCAAAAATTTCACTACAAAACTTGGATTAAAGTACACTCCTGACCTCTTATTTCGCACACACTACACCAAGCCGCAGGTTAAGCAGCTTAAAAAAAGTGATCGTTTCTCCAATGTTGCCGGTGTATTTTCCGTAAATCCAAAATATCTTCTGACCCTCCCCAAAAACATTATCATCTTTGATGACGTCTTCACTACCGGTTCAACCATCAAAGCCGCCGCCAAAACCTTAAAAGAAAAGGGAGTAGATACTATTATCGGCCTTACTCTTGCTGGCTAATTACCCGATGGCTCCTAATTTCGTCTGCACTTTTGGGCATTTCAGGTTCCAGTACTTCAGCTTTGATCTGGGCTGCCTCAATCGGGTTCCCTTCCAGCGGTGTCAATGAACTTAGGTAAAAATCATCAACAAACAAACCATGGGGAGACAACGAATCGCGCAACTCCTGTCGAACTTCATCTTCAATCATGCTACGGTCAGTTGATAATGCCTTAGATAAGGTGTGATTTGTCAATACCTTTCTAATTCTGCTTCGTGTCACTGGACGAACCACTTTAGATACAAAATTTTCTCCAATATTTTGCCATATTTCCGGCAAACGCTCCGTATCAAGCTTAATAAGTACCGTTGCTTCAACCGCCACAAAACGATTATCGGCCGTTACTGCATTTATCACCTCATCTCCCATAATTTCTTTATTATCTTTCAGTAAAACATCTTTAGAAACCGTATATTCAATTAACTGAGCATTAAACAATTTCACCCGATGAATAATCGGAATCTTAATATGCATTCCCGGATGCCATACATTCTGCAAAACTCCACTAAAAATACTATAAATACAGCCGACATGTCCTGGGGGAACCGTTACAATAATCCCGCCAACAACTTCATCAACAAACAAGGAAACGAGCAAATTATCGATAGATGCCATGATTTTATTATATCAACTAAATGATTTAACTCCAAATCCTTCGGCCATTTCTTTCAAAATATGCTCTGGATCTTCTGATTCTACCACTGCTGATGCCACTAATACACCCTTCGCCCCCGCGGCCAACGCTACCTCTACATCTGTCCGACTTTTTACTCCCGCTCCCACCAATAGGGGAATTGGTGTCACCAAGTTCACCATTCTCTCAATTTGATCTCTTTTTTCTACCGATACCGATGATGTTTTGCTCCCAATCAACTCAGGGGGTTCATATGCCAAATAAGTCACCCCTTTTTTGGCCCAAAAAACTGCTTGTTGTTGAGATCTAACACAGACTACCGTCATAAACCCCTTCGGTACCAAGGTCAGAAGCTTCAAAATTGTCCCTTTAGGTTGTTTATCTTCGCTGTGATTAATTAATGATCCTATCGCTCCAGACTGTGCCAATTGTCGTGGCGATGTTTTACCGGTAAATCGACCACTATCATAAGGATCCATATGTTGACTCATCACCTTAAGATGATCAAGAGCGCTTAAAGAACGAATATCAATTGCGCTTACCACCGGGATAATAGTAACACCGGTTTTTTTAGAAACATTCATACAGCTTTTTGCCAGTTTTTCCGCCCCTTGTCCAAAACTTTGTTCCGCCAATTTGAAATTAACCAAGATCATAGTTAGTGAGTTAAATGATACTTTGCGATGGTTTGATTAATGCCGTTCATAAGTGGGGTCATTACATCGCCCGGTTGGTCATTTTTTTGAACAATGCCGTTTATTGCATCAGCAAAATAGCCAATCATGTCATCATTAACACCACTATCAAACGTTCGAGATGACAAATACCACGAAGATGCCGTCCCCGCCCCGTCTAGAAAAGTTTTTAATTTGGGATTACTGCTTAGGCTGGCAGCCATACTTTTACGTGGGTAAAGTTCCCCAAAACTTCGTACCTGGGATGCTGATTGATAAAATTTTTGCAAGCCGTCACTTGATGCCAAAAAAGTCAAAAATTTCCATGCCTCCTTCTGATATTTACTCTTATTACTAACACCTTCCGCCCAATACGTTGCCCAATTAATATTAGTCAAGTTTCCTTGAGCTTGGCCGCTCTCGATCAATGCCGGGTCAACCCCGCTTAAGGTTGGCAATTGCGGCAGGGGAGCTACTCCATACGATAAGTTCGGATTTATTTGATCTATATCAAATATTCTCCATGATGGCCCAAAATAATATGCCAACTTCCCGTTAGCAAAATCAAGTGTAGAATTAGGCAATGTTTCATCCCAGACCTGATCACTCGTTCTAAACAATGTGTAAAAAGTCAGCACATCTTGTAATTTTTGTTTGTTAGCGTCATCCCCTTTAAAAAGATCGACCCCATTCTGTTTAAGCATTGTTCCCACGATATCGCTCCAATGGTCAACATTGTCAGTCACTCCCATTGCCACACCGGCGATATTTATTTTTCCACTTGCATCTTTAACCGTCAGTTTTTTTGCCGAATCTCGCAATCCCCACCACGTTTTTGGAGGTGATATTCCGGCCGAATCTAATATAGATTTATTGTAAAAAAGCGCCAAACCGTCATACATCAACGGAATTGCCCAATAGTTTCCATTTTCTTTGAGATCAGTCTTATAAACATCAAAAAAATCGCTATCCATTTTAATATCGTTGGCTACTGTTGTTGGCACCGGCGCCATATAACTTTTCATCATTGGTAACCAGGTGGCATGAATTCTGAAAATATCTGGCACATCCTGACTGGTTGATCCAGCATTGTTAAGACGTCCAGCTAATCGGGTACGATAATCTGTCTTTGAGTTTTTAATGTAATTAATTTTAATTCCCGGATTTTGTGACTCATATTGACTAATTAATCCATCAATAATGTTGCTATCTTCCCACAGTCCCCAATAATTTAAAGTAATCGTCGATGCTGTCGGGCTTTTAAGGTTTGGCAAAAGAAATTTGCTTACGACTACAAAAATAAGTAACAAAACAACAACAATAGCCCCGATAGGCCAATAATTCTTCAATACATTTTTTTTGACCACCGGAGAGGCGGTAGTTGTCGGCAATGGTGGCGTTGGGACAGTTGTTTGGTTGGGTAATGGGCTATTAGGGAATTCTTCCGGTTGGAGCGCCGGAATTTTTCTGGGTGGTAAGGGTGAAGGTATGTCAAAACTGCTCACACTTACTATCATACCAAAAGGCTATTTGCTAAACTATGACCATAATTACCTGCTGTTTAATCAATGAAAAAAATAATCTTAAGTATAAGCGGCCTTTTTACTATCATTACCATCATTATCATTGCTTCGTCTTACGGTCGTCCACAGCCCCGCCACGATTTGATTGCTGCGCTCCCTACTGTTAATCCAACAATTGTTCCCACTGTAATAAACACCCCTACTCCTTCTATTGTCCCCACTCCCACCCCTATGTCTTTTGCCGACCAAAATAAGCTCTATGGACCGTGTACTGTTCTTCCGGTTCTTATGTATCACCATATTCAGCCCGAGGTTTCAGCTAAAGCTGATCATCAAACATCATTGACAGTTGATACTGCTGTTTTTCAAAAACAAATGGCATATCTTAAAGCCAAAAACTATCACTCCATTAGTCCCATTGACTTGGTTAATTTTTTTGACCATGGTATAAACCTTCCCCCTCGATCAATTATGTTGACGTTTGACGATGCCTATAACGATTTTGCCACTAACGCCGCCCCGATTTTGCAACAAAATGATTTTAAGGCTACCTCATTTGTCCCCACCGGGTTAGTAGATAATCCTGATTATATGACCTGGTCTACCATAAAAAGTCTCGCCGGTACTGGCTTGTTTACGTTTGCTAATCACACCTGGTCTCATCACTCCATGAACGCCAGCCTTGCTGTTATTCAAAAAGAAATTTCCACCGCTACTACCCAGCTAGCTGATAATGGTTTGTCTTCAAACATTTTTGCCTATCCGTATGGGACAACTAGTCAGACTGTCGTCAATTACCTGTCATCCAATAAATTCGAGTTGGCCTTTACTACCCGCCACGGTTTAATTATGTGTAAAAAACAACGTTTAACCCTCCCCCGGCTTCGTATCGGCAATGCTCCTTTAAGCTCTTATGGATTATAATGTCCCTATGATACTTCATATCCATACTGATGGTGGTGCCCGTGGTAACCCCGGAATTGCCGGCTGTGGAGTCGTCATTACCAACGAAAATAATGACCCCTTGTACCAAAAAGGTATTTTCTTGGGTGTTAAAACTAACAATGAAGCCGAATATGCTGGCTTAATTCATGGTCTTGAGTGGGTTATTACCCACCAGAAAACATATACCATTGACCGGATTGAATTTTATTTAGACTCTGAATTGGTAGTTCGTCAGTTAAATGGAAAATATAAGGTCAAATCACCACATCTGGTTGCCCTCTATCGCCAGGCACTCGAACATTGTTCGACCATTGCAGTTCCAATCATTTTTAATCACGTCCGTCGCGAGTTCAACGCTCAAGCTGATCTATTAGCCAATGAAGCTATGGATCAACGGTATAATCAATAATGAATATCAAGTACCTTGGTATTGGAGTTGCCGCTGGTTGTTTACTAATAGCTATAGTTCTCGTCAGTCAAGTTCAATTTCACCCCACCACTCCCGACGGGACCACTATCACCGGACGTGACTATAGTCACTTAACCCGTCAACAAGTCTTTGATCATCTTACGCGCGATTTTGTTTTCCCCATCGACATTCCGGTAACTATCGGTAGCTATCAGACAACAATTTCTTCTCAAAGTTTTTCCGGAACCATTGATCAGTCGCAAACAGCATCACAAGTTATTCCTCCAGTTTTTAGACTTAACCTAATCGATTGGTTACAATCACATTTTCACCCCCAGCTAACTGCCAACAACTATCAACTTATTATTTCCCAGGATGATGCTGCTCTCGATGCCGTTGTTGCTTCCATCTCTTCACAGCTTGATAAGCCATACGTCCCCACTGAATTGCAAGTTAAATCAGGTCAGATAACAGTTAAACCTGGCGTTCTTGGTGTAGCTGTTAATCGCCAGCAACTAAAAACCAGCCTCCATAAATATTTAACCAACTATCGGTCTACTTCCCCGGTTACCGCCGATGTTACTTCGATTGGTCAGCTTCCAACCCAAGATCAAATTCAGTCAACCATCGCTCAAGCTCAAAAACTTATCGGTAAATCGCTCACTCTTACCTACGAAGATAAAGCCATCACTATCGATGACGCCACTCTTATTTCCTGGTTAAACTTTAATCACGACCTTCGTGCCGATAAAATACTCGATTACGCCCAAAATACTGCCGATACTATTAAGCGAGACCCTGTTGACGCTTTATTTAAGTTTGACGCAGCCTCCAAAAAGGTTTCCGAATTTCGACCCGCTGTTCCTGGAATCGCCGTTGATCCTCAGACACTTGCCAACCTTATCAATACCCAGCTTACCCAACTAACTACCGCCACTACTTCCACAATTTCCACTGCTATTCCTCTCATTACCACTCAACCAACAATTAAAAATGAAGATGTAAACAATCTTGGAATTAAAGAATTATTAGGCAGCGGAGAATCAACGTTCCACCACTCAACTGCTCTTAGGAATCTCAATATCAAGCAGGGAGCTGCCATTATTAATCGTATTCTGGTTGCCCCGGGTGAAGAATTTTCATTTATCAAAAACCTTGGCCCGGTTACGCTTGAGGCTGGATTTCAAAAAGGATACATTATCAAACAAGGTCACACTGTTCTTGATGTCGGCGGCGGAGTTTGTCAGGTTTCTACCACTCTTTTTAGGGCCATGCTTAACGCTGGTGTCCAGATTACCGATCGCTCAGCTCACGCCTATCGAGTTAGTTACTACGAAGAAGACTCTAAACCCGGTTTTGATGCCACGGTTTTTATACCCAATCCTGATTTAAGGTTCATCAACGACACTGGTCATTATGTACTCATTCAAAGCAATTATGACGATGTCAACAAAAAACTTACCTATCAAATATATGGAACCTCTGATGGACGGACAGTTCAAATAAGCAACTATCACCAATGGGACGCTACTCCTCCGCCTCCGGAAAAAATCATTGATGACCCGACACTTCCACATGGTGTCATGGTCCAGGACGAACATGCCATCCCAGGACTAAAAACCGCATTTGACTGGACTGTGACCAGGGGAAATCAAATAATTCACCAAAAAACGTTTGAAAGTAATTTTGTTCCCTGGGGTGCTGTCTTTCGACGTGGGGTCTAATTTTTACAATTCCAGTCGGGCATCGCGCTCCAATTCTTCTATTTTTGCCACATATTCCCCACGCAAGGCTTGATAATAACCAACTACCCCAATCATGGCAGCATTGTCGGTATTAAGAGCTTTTATTGCCGGCATTAATAGAGGAATATGATACGTTCCTGCCAATCGACGACCAGCTTTACGAAACTCACCATTTGCGGCCACGCCTCCGGCTATCAGGAGTGTTTTTGGCTGATATATTTCCACTGCTTTTTCAAATTTAAGTAATAAAGTGTCAAGCACTGCTTTTTGAAAAGTTGCCGCTAAATCATTCAAATGTGATGCAATTTTTTCTCCACTCCAGTCTTTGATCTGGTAATAAAAACTGGTTTTTAGTCCCGAAAAGCTATAATCTAATGTTTTTATTGCCGACATTGGTCGGGGTAAATTCAAAAAGGTATCACTCCCGCCCCTGGCTAGCTGTTCAATAATAGGTCCACCAGGATAACCCAACCCCATCATTTTGGCAGCTTTATCAAGAGCCTCTCCGGCGGCATCATCCAATGTTTCTCCAACTACTTTATACTTCCCAACGGCTTCAATATAAACAAGCTTAGTGTGACCACCAGAAACAGTTAATCCCAAGGCAGGAAAAAGTATGTTCCGATCTGGCTTCCCTTTTGAATTTTTTGCAATATTCGACAATAAATGCCCTTCAATATGATTTACTGCCACCAATTTCTTATGATAGGTTAAAGCCAATGATTTTGCCTTAGCAATTCCAACTCCCAGGGCAATTGCCAGCCCTGGGCCTTGGGTTACCGCGATAACATCAATTGCCTCCATCGTAATTTTTGCCCGTTTTAAGGCGGTCGCTATTACGGGTTCAATCCGCTCAGCATGTGCCCGTTTAGCAATGTCAGGAACAACTCCCCCCCAAGGCGAATGTAAATCAGTTTGTGATGAGATTACGTTAGAAAGAATGCGATCATTTTTCAATACTGCCGCACAGGTATCATCACAACTCGTTTCAATCGCCAGTATAAACATGGTCTAGTGTAAACTAATAATAATGATTACAACACGCCGGGAACTTCCATCATACAGTTCTCCTCCACCCAAGCCCAAAACACTACCATACATTTTCCTAACATTTATTTTTATTTCCCTATCTGTCGTCATTTTCATATTTTATCAAAAATATAATCAACAATACTCAATGGACTTAGTCCTCCAAAATACCCAACTACTCCCTACCTCTCAACCCGATCCTAGTCCGCTTCCCAGTCCAACCATGGCAGCCATAGATCAACCAACCGCCTATATGCCAAGCACTGATTATCTTCCCACTGCTTCAGTTACTCCAACCGATCTTCCTACCCCCACTCCCATTACCAAAATCTATCAAAATATCGTTGACAATTTTAAAGTGACATATAAATCTAATCGTCAGGTCTATGAAGAAAAGTATTCGGCCGGCAATCGCCATGTCTTTTTTAACTCTGACGGCAACATTACCGTTCATGTCGGCACCGACTGGTCTTGGACCAATCCCGACCGTAACTTTACCCCGGACTTATTAGTTTCCGGACAACCCACATTTGTTTATTCCACTGCCACTCAAAAAATTGTTGATTTTCAAAAAAATAACGTCGATTATACCGTACAATGTGTTCATAATGGCCTCAAATCACTCATGAACGAATGCGACCAATTTATGCGTGATTTCAAATTTCTAAAATAAGATTATTTATTATGAAAATAGCGGAATTATTAGCTGAACTAAAAACCTTAAAACTTCCTCAGGACAAATTTGCAATCACTTCTTCTGGCCCATTAGGAGTTAGAAATTTACGTGAGATAAATGATTTAGATATTATTGTTTATCCTGAAGTTTGGCGTGAATTAATAAAAAATCATCCAGTTACCAAAGAAAATAATTTTGAATCAATTTACATCGGCAACCTTCAAATATTAGGAAAAGGTTCGTGGTTCACCGATAATCAATTCGGATCAATTGAATCGCAAATTGATGACGCCGATGAAATAGATGGATTTAAATATGTCCAACTATCAACAATTTTAGCGATAAAACAACTAAAAACCAGGGAAAAAGATATTCAAGACGTCAAACTAATCAAAGATTATCTAACAACGTTATAGTTCATATTTGATCTCTCTCGTTGTCGGATCTAAGTAACTAAAAGTCACTTTAACTACCTTTACTAATTTTTCCAGTTTTCGCAAATTTTCTTCACCTATATTTTCCGGCCACTCAATGCAGGCAACACTATTTTTAGTAAATAATTCAAAAAACTTTATTTCTCCTAGTTCAAAATCAGCCGTAATCCGATACAAATCAAAATGAAGAAAAAGTTTATCAACAATTTTATACTCGTTATAAATCACAAATGTCGGTGAAGTTACTTTCCCCTTATACCCCAAACTTTTCGCGATCTGTTTACTAAACACCGTCTTTCCACAACCCAAGTCTCCGCTTAACAAGAAAACTAATGGTTTTACTCCTCCCAATGATTTTTTCAACAAAAATTCCGCAATCTTTTGAGTCTCATCTTCTGATTTGGAAATAATAGTTGTGGCGCTAGTTGTTACTAAGTCTCCCCGACGTAAAACTTTAAGTTCCGGCTCTGTGGCATCAATTACAGTTGATGGTTTATTTTTTGGTAACACTCCGGCGTCAACAACACTGTCAATCATCGATTGTTTTTTCTTTGATAATGTTCTCCAAAAACCGGTCACACTATAGTTAGGTGTTTTTCCTGATAAATTTGCCGAGGTTGCTGTTACAGGCTTTCCCAACAGCGTTACTAATTGAGCAATCCACTGATTATCAGGGATTCTAATTCCCAAAGTTCCGTTTGGAGCTTCAATACCCGCTGCTACTTTATGTTTACCTTTTGACACAATCGTAAAAGGGCCGGGTAGTAACGTTTTGTAAAGTCTTTGAGCATTATCGCTAAGTTCAACATAATTTTCTGCCATCTGTTGATCAGTCACAGCAATAGATATCGCTTTTCCTGCCCACCGATTTTTAAAGGCCAAAAGCTTATCGACCGCTTTTTGGTTCGTCGGGTCAACTGCCAAAATATAGACCGTGTCCGAAGGGAAAAGAACCAACCCTCCCGCTCTAATTACTTCCGCAGCATGTGCAATATCATTGGAATTCATTGGATCTATTTTAACATTTTTATCCACTATCGCATGGTACAATAATTTCATGAACAAACCTGGTAACGACGGTAATAGTGTTGCCGTGCTACTAGCCATTATTGCCTTCGGTTTTCTCTTCGCCAACCTGCTTATTCCCTATCGGGATACATTATGGGGGATCAAACAAAATCTTATTTCCTGGTCAGTTGGTAATCGATATCAAGGTTGGCTTGGTCTTTATCACTATTATCTTAACCATCAAAATATTACCGCCGCCAAAAACATCGATAAAAAAATAGCACCCGAGGACAGTATTGCCCTTAAAACTTT
>JAKAFM010000023.1 GCA_021817905.1 bacterium
TAACTTTTTTCATGAACTACATTTTACTCTTCACCTAGTCATTTGAATACTATTAAGGCAAATACAGGCAGAATCAAATTAATAAAGTGACCAAATTTAAACGGTGCCCTTTCGCTAAAGCTTCAGAATGGTTATACTTTGTAATCGTGAATTATTGCTATATTCTTTTAACTAGAAAATTTTTGATTAGCTTTATAAGCTCTTTTTGATGCCCCTCGTAACAATGTCCTGAGCCGACGACCTGGTGAACTTCAACCAAATTATTTTCTTTTTCTAGAAGCATCATCGCTTTTTTTATTGGAATAATAGTATATTCATCATGATCTCCAATTATCGCAAGAATGGGAATTTTAATAGACCTTATCATTGGTAACGTATTACCCTTTCTGAATGGTGTAACCTTGGATAGTACTGAATTATCAGAAAAATAGTTAATATATGTTTTAGCACTGATTGGCAATTCCCCTGCCTGAGCTCGACGATGGCTTGTAAGTAATTCGTAACCCTTACCTAATTTAACTTTTTCTTTTGCTTCAGACATCAAGTTAGATTTTATAGTCTTTTCAAACTTTAATTGTGTGCCAACCGAATCAGCAAATCCCATAAGAACAATGGCTGATATTTTATCTTTATATTTTCCCTGACTCATGTAATAAACAACCTTTTCAGTACCATGACTATGACCTGAAAGAATGATTTTAGTGTAACCATGTTTTAAACACCAATTCAGCCATGCATTGATATCTAATATTGAGTCTTCAAAGATTTCCAAGGCTGCGCCAGTATCTTGCCAGCTTTCCAACGCTGAACTTCCGCGATTATTAGTAAAAAGTACGTCTATTCCAAACTTTGGTAATTCTTCATAAAAAATTTTTTGAAAGGGTTCACAATAAAAATTACTTCCGGTACCGTGAATATTAAGATAAATAGTTTTATTGTTGTTAGATTGTGAGAGTAAACCAAAAAGTCCAAATTTGTCTTCAGTTTGAACTTCAATGATTGGATAATTCATAGTAAATTTTACATCATAATTAATAGATAACTATGTTATTTTAATGAATTTTTTTATAAGTATTTAGAATATTAGGCGGGATAATATTCCACCTGAGGGCAAGTTGGCTAAAAATACCCGCAAGCTATACATATTATTTATTGGGTTTTTTGCGTTCTTTAGGAGCTTGAACTAATAGATTGGATATCATATATTAATAGTATGAGTAATATAGGTATTGAGATTCTATTAGGTCAGCTAAAAGCGGCACATGATGGTTTGGAACAGACTATGGAAGGTGTTACTGATAAAGTAGCGCAATTTATGCCTCCGGGAACGGCTAATCCAATTGCCGGGACGTATGCGCATGTGGTATTTACAGAGGATTTATTTGTTCATCGGTTTCTCAAAAAGAATCAACCACTTTTTGAAACGACGTTTAAAGATAAGACAGGCGCAAGCGAAGTTCAGCCCTTAGATTGGCAAATAGCCTACCCGAAATGGTTAAAAGAAGTAAATCTAGATGTACAAAAATTTCGTGAATATGCAAAAGCAGTTTTTGCCGAGAGTGAAGAGTATGTGGCATCCTTAACTGATGCTGATTTAGAAAAAGAGGCTGATTTAAGCTCATTTGGGATGGGAACAAGAAAAGTTTATGATTTTATCGCAAATCTGATGAGTGGTCATGTTTATCCAATAATGGGAGAAATATCTGTCTTGAAAGGCATACAAGGCTTAAAAGAGTACCCTTTTTAACTTCAGGTAATTAAATTATTTGTAGGTATTAAGTAGGCTTAACCAGTAATAAGGAGAGAATTTCGTTTCCCATATATTTCCCATATTGTATCCACTAAAATAGAGCTATGCAGGTATTGATAGTTGAGGACGAAGAAAAGATTGCCAACGTATTGCGTCGAGGTTTACGAGAAGAACTTTACACGGTTGATATTGCCAAGGATGGGGAAGAAGCGCTTTATAAACTTGAAATTAATGATTATGAGTATGATCTAGTTATCCTCGACCTGATGATTCCAAAAGTAAGCGGTGAGGATGTATGTCGAAAAATACGGACTGTTAATACCTCTTTACCCATATTGATTCTTACCGCTAAAGATACGACTGATGACCAAGTAGAGTCGTTGGATGCAGGAGCAGATGATTATGTAACAAAACCATTTTCATACGCTGAATTATCAGCCCGAGTTAGAGCCCTGATTCGTCGAAGTAAAAAGGCTGATCCAGTGATTTTAAAAATTGATAACCTAACATTGGATCCGGCTACTAAAACTGCAAGGCGAGGTGGTAAACAAATTTTACTAACTGCACGCGAGTACGCTCTGCTTGAATATTTTATGCGGAATCAAAATATGCTGTTGACTAAAATTCAAATACTAGTTCACGTGTGGGATTATAACTATGAAGGATTATCGAATATGGTTGAAACTTATGTAAAATATTTGCGTAAAAAACTGAAAATAACTTCCACAGACAAAGATTTGATTCACACCCGCAGAGGTTCCGGCTATATTTTTACCATCATGGACTAAAATGTTTACTAAAGCCCGTTTACAATTGACACTCTTTTATACGTTACTCTTTTTTGTTCTTTTTTGGGTATTTAGTTTCGGAATTTATTTTTGGATGGATCGGTCTTTTGGAGAAGGATATATAAGCGAGGTCAAACAACAACAGACTCAAAAAGGCGATCATCAGGGTGAATTTGATGATAGTCAACAAACTTTAACCACTATTGCTGGTGACGTTGCTTTAAAAAGATTGTTAACTGTGTTAATAACAATTAATAGTATTTTATTGTTTATAATCCCAATAATTTCCTGGTATTTAGCTAAAAAAAGTTTAGAGCCAATTCAAGCTGCTCATGAAAAACAAAATCAATTTGTGGCTGATGCATCGCACGAACTTCGCACCCCCATATCGATAATGATTGCAGAAATTGAGGTTGCTTTAAAAAAAGAGAGAGCAGAAAAAGATTATAAAATTATCCTCAAAAGTAATAAAGAGGAACTGGAAAGATTGGGTACATTGGTGAAGAATTTATTATTTTTAGCTCGTGACGGGGTAAATAAACAACATAAAAGGATGGAAGAAATTGATTTAACCGACCTACTGTCAACATTAATTATCCAATTTAAACCAATATATCAAAAAAAACAAATTTTGATTGAGTTACATCCAGCCGAAGATAGTGTTACCATGAAAGGAAACTTTTCCGATATTCGGCAATTATTTTTAAATTTAATTGATAACGCGATCAAATATACGGACAAAGGAAGGATTGATATTGATCTTCGACAAACCAATAAGTTTGTAAGAGTGAATGTTTCTGATACTGGTATGGGGATAAGTCAAAAAAACCAAAAATTACTTTTTGACCGATTTTACCGTGTTGAGATGGCACGTTCGGAGACGAAAGGATATGGATTAGGTCTTTCCATATGTAAAGCAATTGTCGAAAGTTATCATGGTTCTATTGGAGTCAACTCAATTGTTAACCAAGGATCGGTTTTTACGGTTATTCTTCCTAAATAGTTTTCCATCAAAAGGGAAGTTTATTCCCATTTTGTTCTCATGGCTGATTACTTAAACTATTGAAGTTAATAGTTAGTTTTTTAAGGGGGTGAAGATGTATGAATAAAATGAAAGTATTACCGTATTTAGCCGTAATAATGGCGGTGTTTGGTGGAGTGGTGTATGGTTATGGTCGACTCAAGCCGTCGATAGTGCACGCCCAAGCTCCAGCAACGCAGGTTCAAACACTAGCTACAACTGTTAAAAACGACAATGAGATTGTTGATGCCAAAGAATCGACTGACAGTAAGGAAACTGATGGTTCTACTGGACATCAGGATGTAGGTGGATCTACTGACCATCAATTTGAAGGCGTTGAATAAACTCAACTCAAACAAACAAGAGAGCTATGACCTCTTGTTTTGTTTGAAGGTTATGGAATAAAATTGATTGTAGTAAAAAATACAACATGAATTCTTTTTTTACAATAATTATAATCGTTTGTGCTAAGTATTTATTTTTTGTTAGCGTTATCGTTGCTTGTTTCTATTTCCTTACTTCGACAAAAAGTAATAAAAAGAAAATGTTGTCGATAGGATTAATATCTGGTTTAATTTCATACATTTTGTTAAAAATATCAGCCTTAATATTTAGTAGTCCACGCCCATTTGTTGTCGATCACATAGTTCCACTTATACCGCATGCAGCTGATAATGGTTTTCCATCCGACCATACGCTGCTAACTATGTGGTTAGCAGGAGTGTTATTTTTATTTAATAGACGATTGGGGATAATTTTAGCAGTTATATCCTTAATAGTCGGAATAACGAGAGTTCTGGCATTGGTTCACCATCCGGTTGACATAGTTGGAAGTGTTGGGATTGCGGTCGTTTCAGTGATGGTGACCAAGCTAATATTTGATTATCAAAGAGTAAGAGGGAAATGAAATTATTTTTTATAGATATAAAAGAAATCTTTTGAATAACCGTTTAAGAATGAAGTGGCACCGTTTTTTAAATCATGAGTTAATGGTTTGGAATCATATTTTCCCATACCTATCGGACTAAAAATATTAAATCTAACCCAGTTTGGATTAATATCTAACTGCACCGCATTTTGAGCACCAGCCAATAATAAAGCATTAGCCAGTGTCTTTGGAGTAAGACTGTTTCCGACTGCAAATAAAAGATTTCCATTTTTAGTAAGTCCTAAACCAGTTCGCCAAGTATAAATACTGGTGGATGGAGTTCTCCCCCATAATCTTTTATTATTAATGTCCATTACTCCTGATTGCCCATCCTCTACTAGAATTGGGCAGTTTTGACGGATAAATGCTACGTTATTACCTAAATTTTGGCCTCTGTAATTAAATATTTTTAGAACACCGTTTTTGTATCCGACCACAGTACCCAAGTTGTTTTGGAGGGGTAAATAAGTCTTGCCGTTAACCATCATGCCATACCGACCATCTTTGTATTGAAAGCCACCGTCAAAAGCAGCTACTAATTTGTTGCTATTAACAAGCTCTGTGGGGACTTTTCCGGGGCCTGGGTTGCCAGCTTGGCCTCCGGGCTCTTTAATTCCGGCTACTATCCCGAGATTCATTTGACTCATATCTATTTGAGCGATAGTCACAATTGAATATGGTCGGTTAGGGTCGGGTCGGACAAAAGTGTAAGCCATGACTCCTTTGTTGGGAAAAGCAGTTAGTTTCATAATTTTCCATACTCCTTCACCTCTTAATTTGTCAAAGCTATTGCTGGCGGGAATTGTCGTTAATTCTAGGCCCTTTGCCTGATTGCTGTTGTACTGAGAAAAGTCACCAAACTGCGGAGATTGAATGTTTTTCTGATTAGTAGTGATTTGTTGAATTTTGTCGGAAACATTAAAGAATATTTTTTCAAAAAAAATAACTGTATCGGCTCCTAATATAGGGCGTAAGACATTATCTGTAAATTCTGCCGCTGCGGTAGTGTTTAATTTTATAAAGCCGATGACAATAATGGTAAAGATGATGAAGAATGAAAGTGATGTCAGTAAAATCCGTCGAAACATAACTTTGATTAATCTTTAACTTCAGCCCCGCCGGCATCTTTAAAGATCCGAATTGTTTGTACTTTATAACCGGGAGAACTAACGATAAGATCAAATTGCAATCTATTAGTTGAAGTATAGTAAATACTGTTTTTGTTACTACTAAAATGACCGTCACCCGGAAGATTGTCTAGGTGAATTGTCTGGGATTGGCCGTTTTTAAGTACAAAACCAGTTAGGAGTTTGGAGTAGCCTTCTTTTTTATTATTAACTAGATCGGTAATGGTGTAATATATTTCAAAATTTGATAAATCTTTGCCAGAGCTATTGGTTAACTGAAATTCCAAGTGATCGTTAACTACTTTTCCAGTAGAGTCAGTATTGTTTTCAACTTTTGCATAAGAAATAGAGAAGCCTTTGAGAGTAGAAGAGTTAGTTATTTCATTTTTATATAACCCTGGGACGATATCTTGAGGATTTAATACAGGATTGGCAGTAACATTAGTTTGGCTTGATGACGTCAGGGGAACTATTTTAGACTTGGCGTTAGAATTGATTTTATGATTACCACTAAATAGGATAACTATTAGAATTAATATAATTCCAGCGCCGATAAAATAAGGTATATTTTTTTGCATACGTTGAGTATAGTAAGCTAAAAATGGGAAGAATATGGGAACTAAGTCTTACTCTTTCCAGATTAGACGTTTTTTAGTAAAGGTGTATAAAGTGGTAACAATGAGTATTAATAGGGATGAAGTTAGCCAGAGAGATTCAATTAATTTATCTTTAAGAATAAAGGATACAGATCTGTTATTATAGCTATTTTTGATACCAAGAAGGGCAAAGACAAGTCGTTCGTAGTGTTTGGTGATGGAGACCTCTTCGATAGCATTTCTGGCAGTTTCATATCCGGAAAACTGTTGTAAAATAATTTTTGATTGGGTATTTGAAACATGGATGGCGTTAAAAAATCCTCCTGGGACTTGATTATCAGTGTCCATAGTATCGCCAATCTGTGGGACTATTAAAACAAACAAAATCCAGAAAACGAAAGAGATGATTAAGGCGTTAGGAAGGGACCTTATCAAGAGCGTTATTAAAGTAGAAAGTAGAAAAAATATATAAAGATAGATAGCTGAATATATCAACGAAGTAGCTACTTTCACGATTTCACTATTCAATAGTTGGACACCGCCGATAAAGGTTATGATAATAACGATACTGGTAAAGACAGCCGCAGTAACTGAGAGAATAATCAAAGCGTTTCCAAAAAGTTTTCCCAAGAAAAAATGACTTTTTTTGATAGGGCGGGTTAGAACGAGTTGAAGAGTGTGGTTGCCTTTTTCTTTGGCAACTGTAAGGTAGCCTAGGGCGATGGCTAAAACTGCACCAATAATTTCTAAATATTCAATAGATCCTCGGAGAAGTTGTAAGGGGAAAAATTCTGGTTTGACAAGATTTTCTATCGACTGACCTTGATGAATCAACTGCTGATAGGCAGTTTGATAGGCAAATACTTTACCTTGGAAATCAAGTGATCCTACATAGATGGATATGACTGTTAGTCCGAGTAGAAAAAATAGAAAAGTTAGAAAAACCTTGTTCCGTAAAGCATCGGTAAATTCTTTTTTGGTAACAGATAAAATTTGGAAAATGTTATTCATTGACCGTATCATTAATAGCATCGTATTTTTGAAGTTGTAAAAGCATAAGCAGATAACTACCCACTAGGGTAATGATTAAAACAATGAGGCTGTTTTTGTTCTCCAGTAAGATATCAATCGTAGACTTTGAGTCAATGGTAGCTGGAAGTAGCTGGCTTCCAATTGAGGTGTAGTGCCATCCAATAGATACGGGAGCGAGTATTGATTGCATAAAGGCAAAGAAGTTTCCCGGTGAGGTAACAGCATCCATGGTGACGGGATTAAGTAGGGCTGTGGGAGTTTGACCAGTGACTAACTCTGGCATTACAAAGCTAACTCCAACCCAAATGCAGACAGGGACAAAAAGAGCTAATGATTCACTTTTAGCGGTAATAGCAAAAAGTAATCCTAAGAAAGCAAACAAGAGAATGTAGCAGAACGAATATGAGTAAAAAATTATTAGATTAACTAAATCAACGCCTCCCAGATGTTTGAGAGGTAATAAGAGGGAGGAGATGATACTGACTATGGCAGTTAAGCTAATAACTGCCAAGAGTACAACTGATATTCCCATGATTTTCCCTAAAATAATTGATGATATGGACACAGGGCGGGTAAAAAGCAATTGAAGTATGCCTGATTTCCGTTCTCGAATAAAGCTTCGATTACCAATAATGATAGCCATTAAGCTGCCAATCAAAAATATATAGACAATAACATTGCGAAAACTTGCCAGTGCCGGGAATGACAAAACTGGATTGGTAGGGATTTGGAAAACTCCTTGCTGATGCAAATAGGTAACTGAGGCTTGATAAACGGCATTGGTGGTTGAATAAGTAGTCCAGCCGATAAAAGATGAAGCAATGGTCATTAGAAGAAATACTGTTGATAGTAAGAAGAATACGCGCTCTCTGAAAAGATTTTTTATTTCAGAGTGGGCAATAACCATAATTTGATTCATATTACTGTATGCTATCCATAGAGAAATAGATATCTTCGAGCGAATCCTCATTGTGGAACCGCTGAATTATATTTTTAAGTGAATCTTTGTAGATAAGTTTTCCGTGATTCAGAACACCAATGGTAGTACAGGTTTTGGCAACTTCTGAAAGTAGATGAGTATTTATGAAGATAGTCATACCTTTTTCTTGATTTAATTTGAGAATAATGTCACGTAATTTTTTAATACCCATTGGGTCAAGACCAGAAGTAGGTTCATCTAGAAACAATACTTGAGGATCGTGTAAAATGGCTTGGGCTATTCCAATACGTTGTCGCATACCTTTTGAAAATTCACCTAATTTCTTATTCTCCACCCCAGCAAACTCAAGAAAGTTTAAAGTCTCATTAATTTTGTCTTTTGGATTGTGGATACCGGAAAGTTGAGCAAGGTAAGCTAAATTTTCATATGCAGTCAAATTGTCGTAAAATTTTACATTTTCTGGTAAATAACCAATTCTTTTTTTAACTTCAAAACTATCTTTCACAACATCAAAACCACAGACTAAAGCAGACCCGGAAGTTGGGAGTAAGAGCGTTGTTAGCATACTGACTGTAGTCGTTTTACCTGCTCCATTATGCCCAAGGAACCCAAAGATTTCTCCTTTATTGATAGTAAGATCTAAAGAATCCAGAGCCACTGACTTTTTATATTTTTTGGTTAGTAAATGGGTGGAAATTATGACATTTGAATCTCTATTCATAATGTCAATTGTATTTAGCTGGCTATGGGAAGAATATGGGAATTTTGGTTAAGGTTAATTTAAATATTTGCTTATTCAGAATCTAGAGAAAGCAATATAAACAATCGGTTAGACGTAGCTGGTAAGTAGGCTTTTTTTTAAACGATCTTCTTATTCTGCCTGTAAGACATCACCACCACCGACGGGAGCGGCTGATTTTGAAGACTGATTAAGCGTTGGCGTGGGATACACAAACACCCAAGTATCAAGAATTTTTTGCCAAGTAGTTTCTAGTAAGGGGCTGAGAACAGTGTTT
>JAKAFM010000009.1 GCA_021817905.1 bacterium
TCCAAATTATCAAGTAGCAGTAAAAACGGGAACAACGAATGATAAACGTGACAATTGGGCAATAGGCTGGACCCCGAATTTAATGGTTGCTGTCTGGGTTGGTAATAATGATAATTCGCCGATGACCAAGGTAGCTTCCGGTGTGTCCGGAGCGACTCCGATTTGGGCACAAATTATGAAGTATGAAGTAGTAAAACGACCAAAACAGGATTTTCCGATACCTGACAAGATTGTTAGTGTTCAAGTTGATAATGTTTCTGGATATCCAGCACATGATGGTTTTCCTTCTCATCCTGAATATTTTATTGATGGAACCCAGCCAAAAATTTCCGATCCGATTCATTTAATGTTAAAGGTATGTAAGAACGGTCAAAACGGATTGGCTCCACCTGAGGATGTGGCGAATAATAATTACGATAGTAAAGAATATTTTAATGTCAAAGAGGATGATCCAGTTTCAACAGATGGACGAAATCGTTGGCAGGAAGGGATCGATTCTTGGGTAGCTACCCAAGCGAATAAAGACCAATATAATCCGCCGACCAATTATTGTCGGTCTGGTGGTTTGGTGACAGTGTCGATTGATAGCCCGTCAAACCAGTCAACAGTCGGTAATAGTGTTGATGTGAAAATTTCGACAACTTCGGTAAGTCACATAAATGAAGTCAAACTGTCAGTTGATGGTGTTGATACGAAAACATGGAATGATAAGCCATATGAGACAACTCTAAACTTAGCTGACGGGATTCATGTGTTAAAAGTCAAGGCAACTGATGTCAACGGCAATAGCCAGGAGCAGCAAAGTACAATCGGGGTAAATACACCATGGAACGGAACACCAACGCCAATTCCTTCACCAACATTGGCAGTAACACCAACTGCGGTAGTAACAGCCGCTCCGGTGTCAAGCCCAACTCCGACTGTTAGCTTGGTGCCGACAGTAAAACTGTAATTACTTTTTGAGTAAATCAAAAGTTTGGAGATGGATTTTTTTGGCTGTTTTATCGTCAGTATTGTAATAAGTTACTCGGAAGGTATAGCGATATTTATTTTCTTTTTGGTCATGATAGATATCAATTATTTGCATATTCCAAAGCAACTTATCCCCTATTTTCTGGCTATAGTCTTCAATTAATTTTTTTGGATCTTGTTCTTGATTGAGGGTAATATTGGCATCTAAAATTTGCATTTGAGAGGTTAATTCAATGGCGGTGTTGGATTGATTTTTGGGAGTATAGCTATCCGGTTTAGGTGCATCGTCTAAAATTATTTCAGCAAAGTTACCAATGAAATTTGCTTTTAGATTAAGCGATTGAATATCGGTAGTTAACTTTGATTGATCATAGTGGTACATTCCCAGCGCGTATTGCTCGATATATTTGTTTTCAGACATGGAAAAAATTTTCCCAATTTCAAATAATTGGGTGTTGAAAAGTTTCAGCCGATCGTATTGATCAACTTGAATTTTAAGTGATTGTATAATACTTTGCCGTAAATATGGGTGATCGGCATTAATACTATTTTGGGTTTGGATGGCATTGTCGTCTTTAGGGTACATGACTAATGGCCAAGTAAGAACTTCGTCATAGCCGAGGCTTATTAATTTGTCTTTTAAGGTTTCAATCAAGAAGAGTATCTTTGGAGTAATATTGGGATAATTTTTGGTGACTAATGGTTGATTAGTAGGAATTTTCTGATAACCCCAAAAGCGGATAACTTCTTCAGCCAAATCCTCCTCCATGGTCAGATCATGGCGAATTGACGGTGGGGTGACGGTGGTGGTGCTGACAGTGCAGCCAAGACGGTTTAGGGTATCAAAGGCAAAGTTGGTATTGATGTCAACCCCGGAGATTTTAGAGGCGATGGCGGGGTTAAATTTAATTGCCAAAGGAGCGTTTGGAGTTGGGTAATAGTCAAAAAGCGGACTGGCAATGGTTGCTTTGGTAATATCGGAAACAAGGGTAATAAGATGATTGAAAGCAACTGGGATTAAATTAGAGTCAAGTTCTTTTTCAAGACGAATACCGGCTTCAGTAACAATTTTAAGTTGGCGCCAATCATGACGGACTCGAACTGGATTATAGGTGGCCATTTCTAAGATAGAATCGGTGGTGTTTAAGTTAATACCGGAGTTTTGACCACCTATAAAGGAGAGCGATAAAGGTTCTGTTTGGTTGGTAATTACTAGTTCATGATTTGCAAGGTTTAGGTTGGTGCCGTCTAGAGTGGTGAATTTGGTAGATTTGTCACTATTTTTCCAAGATAGCTGATCAGAAGTTTTAGCGGTATCAAAGGCGTGATTTGGTATTCCCCAGAAAAGCATAATGTAGTTAGTTAGATCGACTAAAGCATTAATAGCGTTAATGCCGTGAAGTTTGAGAACTTTTTGTAACCACTGAGGAGAGGCAAGATTTTTTATGTTAGTAACTTTTATTGCTTGGATTCGATATACATCGGCTGAGTCGATAATGATCGGTAGTTTAGGTGCCGATGAGTTAATAACGATACTGCGTGGAAGTGATAATGGAAGGTGATAATAAACTGATAAGTCGCGGGCTAGACCGTAGTAGCCGAGAGCATCAGGACGATTAACTTTAATATCTAAATCAAATACAATTTCATCATCAATTTTTTCGTAAAAATTGGTGAAGTGGCCGATCATAGTTAAGTCGTCACGTAAAGTTTGGGGTTCTTTGGTAAGATCGGGTAAAAATTTTTTAAGCTCGGAATAGATAAGTTTCATAGTTTGTTGGGTTTATAGGCTAAATTGCCGCCCATGAGGGTGCGGATATCTTTGATATTGGTTTGGGCCATAGTCCAGCGATCGAGCCCCATACCGAAAGCAAAGCCTGACCATACTTTGGGATCAATGCCGGCTTTTTGAAGAACTTTGGGGTGAATCATACCAGAACCTCCCATCTCAATCCAGCCGGCGTATTTACATAACGGGCAGCCAGCTCCATGACAATGAAAACACTGCATGTCGGGGCCAACCCCCGGTTCGACTTCAGGATAATACTTACAACGGTAGCGGACAACGACATCAGGCCCATAGAGGGTTTTGAACATTAGGTCCATGGTGCCAATAAGATCTTTCATGGTAATGTTTTTGTCAACTACAACAGCCTGGTATTGATGAAATATAAAGTGGTTGCTACGGTTAACTTTTTCGTTGCGATAAACTGAACCAGGAAATGCAGCGCGTATAGGTAATTTATCTTTACATTCGTCTAGGAGATGAGCTTCGATGGTTGAGGTTTGAGTTCGAAGTAAATAGTCTGGTTCTTGGATATAGATGGTATCTTGCATATCACGCGCTGGGTGATTTTGAGGTACATTTAGCCGTTCAAAGTTATATTCATCGGTGTCAATTTCGGGGCTGGCGTAAATAGAAAAACCTAAATCTCGGAATAAATTGTTAAGTTTTTGCTCGGTGACGGTGATAGGATGGAGATGGCCGAGTTTTGGAAGCTGAAAGGCGTTAGGTAGTTGGATTGAAGCTTTGCCAGTGATGGTTTGTGTTGAGGTAAGTGTTTTTTGATTAATTGCATTTTCAAATACATTTTTGAGCTCGTTTAATTCTTGGCCATATTGTTTTTTTTGATCCGAAGGGAGATCTTTCATTTTGGTAAAAAGATCATTAAGTAGACCGTGTCGTCCGAGCAATTCGATACGAACCTCTTCGAGTTTATTGGCGGTGACTATCTTGTCTATTTTGGTAAGCCACTCTTGTTCAATTATTTTTAAATTGTTCATAAAAACAAAAAACTCCCCTAAGTGGGGAGTCTAAATTTTGAAATAACTCCCCTCCTCTAGATTCTAAACGAAAATGAGAAAGAAAGTGGTTGTAGCATGGTTTATTTTAGTGAATGGGCAATTTTTTCAAAAGTAGCAGGATCATTAGTGGCAATTTCGGCCAACATCTTGCGATTAAGATCAACTTTGTTGTCTTTTAGCTGCTTGATAAATTTGGAATAACCAATGTTTAAAGCGGTAAGAGCGGCATTAATTCTGACTATCCAAATGCGACGGATATCACGGCGCTTAAGTCGACGGCCAACAAAGGCATACATCCCAGCGTGCATAACAGCTTCGTGAGCAACTTTGTAACGCTTGTGGCGGGTCATCCAAAAACCCTTGGCTTGCTCTAATACTTTTTTGTGGTGTTGTCGGCGGACAATGCCTGTTTTAACGCGCATAAGTGTTTATTTTAATCCTAATAACATTTTGATTTTAGTTGCCCAGCGGCCGGAAACGACACGCTTACCTTTTAAACGACGAAGTTGTTTTTTACTTTTCTTGCGACGTAAATGGCGATCAAAGCTGGCTTCACGTAAGACGATGCCGTTCTTGGTAACCTCAAAACGGTTACTAATTGATTTGTTTACTTTTAGTCGTAACTTCTGTTTTTTCATTTTTTAGCTGACTTTTTTAATGGTGTCAAAGTCTGAAATAGTCTTTTGCCCAAAAGCTTAGCATCTCCTTCGAGAGCGGCATATTCGACCAGGTCTTGTTTAAATCGGTCGATGAGCTGATATCCAAATTCCTTACGGGTAATCTGGCGACCTTGGAATTTTATACTTAATTTGATTTTATTTCCAGTGGTCAAAAAATCTTTTGCCTTTTTTAGGCGGGTTTCGTAGTCTCCTTGACCAATAAAGGGGGTCATTTGAATTTCTTTTATGTCGCCGCCCTTGACACCTTTTTTCTCGGCTTGTTGTTTTTTGGCTTCTTGATACTTAAATTTGGAGAAACTGATAAGTTTGACAACGGGAGGAACAGCATTTGGCCCAACTTCGACCAAATCTAGACCAGTATCAGTGGCTTGTTGTTTGGCTTCAGTAAGCGACATGATACCAATTTGTTTGCCGTCGTCTGAAAGTAAACGGACGGTAGGCACGTTGATTTGAAAATTTACCCGATAACGGGTGTCATTTCTAAATTTAGGAATATACATTGCTTTATTGTATCAAATGAAGCGATTTTTCGGTAATTAATGATTGTAGCTTGCCTATAAAGTCGTTTATTGATAAAGCGCCAAGGTCTTTGCCGTCTCGTTGACGAATGGCTACAGTACCAGCACTGGCTTCTCGTTGGCCTATAACGGCCATAAAAGGTACTTTTTCGAGTTGGGCATCCCGAATTTTGGCTTGCATCTTTTCGCTGCGATCATCCAGTTCTGCGCGAATCCCCAGCTCTTTTAATTTGTCAAAAATTTCTTTGGCGTAGTCATGTTGAGCATCGGTAATGGGGATAATTTTGACTTGAATCGGAGCAATCCAAACCGGAAAGGCTCCAGCAAAATGTTCAATCATGACACCCATAAAGCGTTCAAGAGAACCAGATATAGCTCTGTGAATGACGACAGGACGTTCTTTTTCACCTTTTTCATTAATAAATGAAAGATCGAATCTTTCTGGTAAATTGAAGTCACATTGGATGGTTGATAGTTGCCACTCACGATTGATGGCATCTTTGAAAATAAAATCCAGTTTGGGACCGTAAAATGCGGCCTCATCAATACCAATTTTGTATGGAAGTTTTTCTCTTTCGGAAACATTTTTTAAAGCAACTTCGGCCTTTTCCCATACTTCATCGGTACCAAGATATTTGCCTTTTGGTCCGCGGACTGACAGACGCACCCAATAGCCGTCTAGCATCCCCATAGTGGTAAAGAACTCTTTAATTATGGATACGATGGTGGAAATTTCATCTTCTAGTTGAGAGACACGGCAGAACAAATGTCCATCATCTTGAGTAATTGCGCGAACGCGAGTTAACCCTGATAATTCTCCCGTTTTTTCATCTCGATACACCGTGGCTGGTTCGAAATATCGGACTGGCATATCACGATAGCTAAATTGGTTATCGCTGAATATTTGCATGTGGTGAGGGCAGTTCATTGGTTTTAGAAAAAACTTTTCTTCCTTGCCCTGGACTCGAAAGATGTTGTCGCCGAATTTTTCGGCATGTCCGGAAGTGACGTATAAAGCTTCCTTGGTAATATGGGGGGTCCAAACACGCTGATAACCTCTGTCTTTGTGGATACTCCACAGGTAATCTTCGATGCATTGGCGAATAATCATCCCTTTTGGCTGAAGCAAGGGAAGGCCGGCACCGATTAGACTCGAGAGAGTAAAAAGCTTCTGATTTTTACCAATAATACGATGATCTCGGCGTTTTGCCTCTTCTTGGGTGTAAATGAATTTTTCCAACTCTTCTTTATTTTCAAAAGCAGTGCCGTAAATTCTGGTAAGCATTTTATTCTTTTCATCACCATGCCAGTAAGCGCCAGCAATGGATAGTAGTTTAAAGGCTTTGACCTTGGCAGTATAGCGGACATGAGGACCAGCACATAGGTCGACAAATTCTTCTCCGATTTTGTAGATGGTAATGACTTCTCCTCGATTCTTGATTGAATCAAGCCACTCGATTTTGTAGGGATTGGAACTAAACAACTTTTTAGCCTGTTCTATGGTTATTTCGCTACGAACAATGGGGAGATTTTCTTTAACAATTTTGGCCATTTCGGCTTCAATTTTGGGAAAATCTTCTTCTGAGATTTTAAAGTCCCCCCGCGGTTCGAAGTCGAAGTAAAAACCTTCGTCGGTGGCGGGGCCCATGGCCATGTAAAAGGCATCGGGTCCATAAAGACGAAGCATGGCTTGGGTTAATATGTGCTCGGCACTATGTCGTAGCGCATGTAAATCGTTTGGATTGTTATTTTCTGACATAAGACTATTATAAAGGATTAATAAAGGGAAAGAGGAATGCCCAAACAGGAGCGCTGGAAATTACGCCCGTTTAGGCGTTGTAGTCGAAAGTACTGTATTATTTAGTTTAAACATGGTGACCGCTAGTGGACTTGAACCACTGACCTTTTCAATGTCAATGAAATGCTCTAGCCAACTGAGCTAAGCGGTCGGAATGGTGAAACAGGGAAAGTATAGCTGATTAATGGTGAAAATTAAAGAATCTAGAAAATCCGAAGATGTTGGCTTTTTGCTGTTGGTAGATTTTTGACGGCCTCTCTTTTGTCTTCTTGCGCGCGGAATTTTGGTTCTGAAGATACAAAAATTTCTCCAAGTATATAGGAAATGTTTAGCCTAAATTTACCAACTTTATTGCCAAGAGACTCACCCACCCTTGGTAATTGATGGTTGGTATGCCTATCTGGACTGTGTGCTAGTGTAGCCATAATTTTTATGTTCCGCTGCGAGCGGCGGAGTGCTCGTTGCTAAATAAATATTGTTCTCCTCCACCTTTTTTATTTTTAACCTGACCCCAGAAAGCATTTTTTCTGGATTTTCGTTTATTAAGGACATGAAGCCAGGATGAGGCTTCAGTAATATTGCGTCGAAAGGCGACGATTAATTGTCGTAATCGATCGAGAAAGGTAAGCTGATAAGTATTAAATTCGTGGATTGGGGTTAGCGCGGCTTTTTCTACTTGTTGATCAAGTGTTCCTGCAGATTTAAGTAGATTCTTAATTTCCTGTCTTAAGGCATCAATCTCTTTTTGGAGTTCCTTTTGATGAGTATCGAATAATACTTTAGTTTCTTGTTCGAGGTGATTGGTAAAAATGATATTATTTTCTGGTTTTTTGGTAGGTTCCGAGTGAAGTTCTATAGTTTGATTTAGGCCTAGAATACCACTCAAACTAAATACAGGTCGTGATTCCGTTTTTACAGATTGGGAAGGCGCCTTATTGGCAGAGATATTCTGATTAAATTCGGGAGAATACCACTGATTTGCGACTTGCTTTGATTTAGTGTCCCGCTTGGGTACCAAAACACCTGCCATTGCGGAATTCTAGCACTATTTCTATTTAAAGTCTATACAAAAAACTCCCTATTTGAGGGATTGAAGATATTCGATGGTTTTATTCTGCATCAAGATGAATTGAAGGAACTGAGGGTCAATATTATTTTTTGAATATTTCTTCATTTCCTCCTCAACATTTTGGGGCGTAACTTCTAGTTTATTAGAATGAGCTATAGAGTCAAGGGCCAAATTAAGAGTCCATTCTTTAGTAATTTGTGATTTTAGCTGTTCTTTGTATTGATCAAGGGTGAGATTCTGATTTTTGAGATAGGCTTGAACGGTAATGCCTGCCTGTTGGGTTTGGTCAACTAACTGGCTTAACTTATGGTTTAATTCGGCTTCGGTTAAGATGGGGGGTAGAATAACTGATGATTTTTTAACTAAAAGGTCTAAGATTTGGTTAACTTTTTCTTCCTGAGATAGTTTAATATTTTTTACGTTTAGTACGGTAATTTCTTTGCTATAGTCAGCAAGCTTAATTTCTGGAAGTTCACAAGAAATAATTTCAATTTGCCAATCTTTGTCGATAGTAAGAGGAGGATTGGTTATTTTAATTTGTGGTTGGATAATCGGTTTTAAAACGTGTTCTTTGATTTTTTGTTGATATAAATCGGGAATAAGTTTTTGTGCCGTTTCTTCGAGCAGTTTTTCATTGGAAATGTGTTTTTCTACCAACTCTTTTGGAGCTTTACCCTTTCGAAAGCCGTGAATATCAATATCAGCGGCAATGTGCTCAAGTAGATGCTGGTAGGTGCTTTTGACGTCATTAGCTTTGATTGTAAGCCTCAATATGAATGTTTTATCGTCATTTCTGGTTAGTTCTGATTGGTTTGTGTTGGTCATAGTGCTTATGATATCATGGCTACGAGTGATGACCAATACTATCGCCCGCATATTTTTTATTGTTGTTTTTGTTTTGGTTTCTGGAGGCTTAGTTGCATGGGAAACGACTAGTTTGATGGCAATTAGTAAACCAAAACAAGATATCGCAGTCATTAAGGAATTTCGTTTTGGGCAATGGCCAGTGGTAGGTAGTGGCAACAATCAGGTGGATATGGCTAGCAGTCAAAGTGGAGGTTCGGTTAAGATTGTGGCAGATGATGCTCGTCCTTTGCTAATTAAACGGTACTTGGCAAAATATCAGTCTCCCCTGCTGCCATACGCCGATCTTATTTTTCAAATGTCACAAACGTATGGTTATGATTATCGATGGATTATTGCCATTGCGCAGCAAGAATCGAATTTGTGTAAAAAAATACCTGACAATTCATTCAATTGCTGGGGATATGGAATAAATTCTGCGGGAACGTTGCGGTTTACAAGCTATGAACTGGCAATAAAAAGTTTTGGTGAATATTTGAAACGTGAGTATTTTGATAAGGGACTGACAACGCCAGAGACTATAATGCGGAAATATTGCCCGCCATCTAATGGTTCTTGGGCCTATGGAGTTAGTCAATTTTTTAATGATATAGAGAAAGGTTAATTGGTAACTGCGGAATAAGTACTATTTTCTGATGTGTAATGGATTGACATGTGGAAAACTAGATGATATATTATAAGTCAGATCCCGGGGTGGCTCCTCTACAAGCATGCTCTGGGATTTTTTGTGGTAAAATCTCTAGGTTTATACATTATTAGTTGTTGCTATAGTATGGCTGATACAAATGAAGCATATTTTGCTCGTGTGAAAGAAGCCCGAGATATTTCACATATTTTAGCTAGAGGCACACGGGAAATTAAGTCTGGTCACAGAGAAAGGCAGACTCCAGAATCAGGTATTGATAAGACAACGGTTGAAGTGCCACTAAAATCAAGAAAGCTAAAAATTTTAAGGCAACGTCGAGCTCGATTGGAAAGTATAAATAGAGGAAAGTTTCCAGACTTACTTCCAAGTCGTAAAAACAAGATTTAATAATTATTGGAATTATGGGCGCTATACAAACATCACAATTCAAAAAAGGTATGTACATCATGTTTCATGAGGAACCATGCATGATTATGGATATTACTTTCGTGTCTCCTGGTAAAGGGTCGGCATTTTATCGAACAAAACTTAAGAATCTTTTTACTGGTAGAGTAGTTGAATTTACCTTTAAGTCTGGAGAAAAAGTTGAGGAAGTTTTGGTGGAAACTCATGAAGCAGCTTATTCTTATTTTGATGGTACTAACTATGTTTTTATTGAGCCGCGAACTTTTGAACAGTACTCAGTGCCAGTTGATATTGTTGGTGACGACAAAGTTTTTTTGAAAGAAGGTATTTTGTATCGGATAAAATTTTATGATGAAAAACCAGTTGGTCTAACTTTGCCCAAGAGTATTGTTTTGACAGTGGTTGAATCGGAAAATTCAGTTAAGGGCGATACTGCTACCAATGCAATGAAGAATGCTATTATGGACACTGGAGCAAAAATCTTGGTTCCCTTATTTGTAAAAGTCGGGGACGAAGTATCAGTGGGAACTGAGAGTGGTGAGTATTTATCGAGAAAATAATCTGTCAGTAGGTGGATTCGGATACCTCTTTATTTCCCAATTTCGGTATCGATTTCCGGAGGAAGAAGATCTTCGTTCATTTGGGTTTCGGCTTGGCGAAGTTGTAATCTTTGTTGCCATATTGGCGAAAGTTGTGATTGATTGGCTGTTGGGGTTGGCGAGAGCGTGCTGGTGGGACGGGGTTGATAGATTGTCGGTGTAGGTTTTTTTCTCATGACACTGGCTATAATGGCGAGTATTAAAAGAATCCCAAGGATAAGCGAAAGGATGAATAATAGTTTAAATTTGGGATCTTTTAATTTAGCTTTGAATGGGTTTATGGTAGGGTTGGTGGATGGTTGCGGTGATGATAATGATGAAGTGAGCGGATTGTCTTGATGGGTATCAATAATTTGGTTATCTAATTCGGAAACGCGAGTCATTGGGAATTTGAATATCTAACCAATATATTTTGAAGATCATTAATAATATCAATTTCGTATTGATTGGCAGTAACTAATTTGGCCTTAGCATCAGGGTAAAAATCAGAGAACTGATACGTTGATGGTCCCATGTTTTGATTTACAATATCTTGGGCATTATTTAGGTTAGTAAGAGCGTTATCTGCTTTAATAATTTCATTACTAAGTGATTGTTTACCTTCCGTTGTTAATGTGGAATCAGTTTGGAGTTGAGTAATGTAGCTTTTTAGTTCATTAAGAGTACTTAATCGTAAATTGTATTCTGATTGGACTAGTGATGCTGCTTCAATTTGTTGAACATGAATATATTGAATACGAAAATCTGTGGCGTTATTTTGGATATCGGCATCATTATTGAGGGTGGTAACAATCGTATTTTGTT
This sequence comes from bacterium, assembly GCA_021817905.1. Taxonomy (GTDB): domain Bacteria; phylum Patescibacteriota; class Microgenomatia; order UBA12405; family UBA12405; genus JAMCSD01. The sequence continues at coordinate 11,161 of JAKAFM010000009.1, forward strand.
CATCAAAGTAATTTTCAAGTTTTGATAACTCGATTTGTAATTTATTTGTATTAGTCGGATCTGACGTCTTGTAGATATCTAATTTGACTCGAAGTGCCCGTAGGTAGGTTTTAAGGGTGTTATTTCTGGTTATCAGGGCTTGTTTGGTAGCGTCGATCTTGTCGTTTTGGGTAGTAACAGTGTTGTATTTGGTGTAGATTTGTTTTTTTTGGGTGTAATCAAGATATGACTGAGCATATTGATCTCGGTTAAATAAATAGTCATTTTTATATTGGTTGTACAAAGCAATGGCGGGATTGGGGGTGGGAGTATTTGAGGGAGCAGGAGTGGCGCTTGAACTTGAAGTTATACTGATGGTAGGGATGGTAACAGTTGCAGCGGAAGTTGCGGGTGTTTGAGCAAAGATCGGGTGCCCGAGAATTGTTTGTAAAAAGGTTAAGACGAAAAGTAGCATATAAAGTTATTTAAGTGTAACAAAAAAAGTGCCGCAGAGAGGACTCGAACCTCCACACCTTTCGGTATACGCTCCTAAAGCGTACGTGTATACCAATTTCACCACTGCGGCTTGTCAGTGTGTATACCAACCCCTTTTGAATGTCAGGGCTAAGTTTCACCACTGCGGCTAGGATACTAGTACTGAAGAAACATAGATATTTTACCAGTAAAGCTGGTAGAATAGCAGAGTTTGAGGCGTGTCCCCATAGCTCAGTTGGATAGAGCGCTTTCCTTCTAAGAAAGAGGTCACAGGTTCGATCCCTGTTGGGGATACTCAGTACTTTTGCATTATGCGCCTATAGCTCAATGGATAGAGCATCAGCCTTCGGAGCTGGTGATGGGGGTTCGATTCCCTCTAGGCGTACTGAGAGAAAATGGTCTAGAGGATGGTAAAATAGGAACATTGGGTCGCTAGCTCAGTTGGTTAGAGCAACCGCCTCTTAAGCGGTTGGTCGTGAGTTCGAGTCTCACGCGACCCACTAAATGGAGTTTTGGGTATATGTAATTAAAAACACGGTGACTCTCAGGATTTATATTGGTCAAACAAATGATATAAAAGCCAGATTAGAAAGACATAATAAGCTAAAATTAAATAAGCAAACGAGTTATACATCAAAAAATAAAGGTCAAGGCGAATGGATTTTGGTTTACTGTGAAAAATTTGTAACTCGAGGAGAAGCAATGAAACGGGAAAAAGAATTAAAGTCATATAAAGGCAGGGAATTTATTAAAAGTCAGCTCAGTTGGTAGATCCGCCAACTGGCGGACTCTTAAGCGGTTGGTCGTGAGTTCGAGTCTCACGCGACCCACCAACTTGTTTTTTAATGAGATATAGTATTTGTATGCTCCTGACAAAGTATTTGGAAACAATTCCGCTCTTTGGATTGTTAATTCTTAGTGCTCTTTTTACCATCTGTGGTGATTATTTTGGAAAAGTTTGGTCAATTAATCACAGTCTGATTACTTTTCTTTTAGCTTTTATTCTATATGCTGTTGGTGGACTATTGTTTATTCCTACATTGGCAAAAGAATCGTTGGTGGTGACAACGATTATTTGGGTATTGTTGGCTGAGTTTGGAAATCTTGTGGTTGGTTTGTTGATGTTTCATGAAAAAATAGATTTTTTACAATCGTTCGGAATTGCTTTCGGATTTATCGCAATTTGTATTTTTGCAGTGAGGCATTAATTACGTGGAAAATAGACGGTTTGACAACATTATTAAGTTAGCAATACGGGCAACAAAAGATATGACTATTGAAAGTACGGGTGATGGCAAAATTATTTTGAGAACAGTGAGGAGAACAATGAATCAGTCATCGAAAAAAAGTGAATATAACTCTGTAAAACGTCGTGAACGTAAGTGGAAGGAATATCGTTGGAGGTAACTTTTATTTAAACACTTCGTAATAAAAGCGTTTTATACGGTCGATAATTCCATTCTCGGGACGATAGATTTGGGCGTTGGTAATCATTGGTAGTACTGAGTTGATCTCAAAATGCGGAAGGCCTTGCCAGCTGAGAAAGCTGTTTTCCTGTTGGCTACCAAGTTTAAATTTAAATGAGAATGTTTCAGTTTGTCCGGGAACAATCTGTTGATCATCGGAACAGAGAGAATCAAGTGTAATGTTACTACTTGCTTGGGGAATGAGGCAAAATTGACTCTTTTTTTCTCCCCAAATGCTTTGACCTTCATTTTTAAGTATTAATTGACCGCTGTATTCGTTGTTGGGAAACATAAAAAGTGGTAATTGAATTTTGACTGAGATGTACTTAAAAAGTTGTTCAGGTTGGTTTGCATTTTTGGGAAGATCAATCACTTTTTGGTATGCAGGATATATGATTTCTGATTTATCAATCCATGAAAAATGATCAAATGGAGCATAGGGATAATTGAAAATAAAAGGAGTGACTGCGACAACTCGGTCATCTTTTTGCCATTTGCTTAGGGCATCAATTAAAAATGAGGCAGTGGTAGTAGTAGTGTAAAAAATATTATTATTTGACTCCCCTTCTCTGTGTGGCCAACCGGTTTCAGTGATATAAACAGGAAAATTTTTTGTAATTCCAAAGTTTTTAAGTGTTGCTAATTCCCATTGATAGCCCAGAATGCTATGTTCTCCGGAATCATTTGGTGTACCAACGAAACCATGATTGGGATATGAATGGGAAGCGATTCCATCTATTTGTTGCCAATATTCTCGATTATATTGTGTGACGACATTTATAAAATTTTCAGCTGACTCAAAATCCGGTAATTTTTGGGGGGCAGCAAGATCAAGTCCAGCGCTTAATAAGATAAAGTGAGAATTAAGGGACTTGAATTTTTGAATGGCATATATACTTATATCGGTATAACTTTTTGGATCGACTGTTCCTCCCCATTCTTGGGCATGATTTACTTCATTAAAAAGAATAATATGCTGGTCAAGCGTTGGCCAGTTAAGTGAATTAAGAAAGTTGGCAAGATTGTCGATGTCGGCGTATTCTGGTTTTTTCCAAACACCATTTTGGTTAATGGTGGCAAGTCTTATTATTGGAATAATATGGTATTTCCGGCATTTATTAAAAAAATCTTGCCAGGTTTGGTAATCAAGTTGATCGGTTCTAATAACAATTGTTGCCCATCCCCAATCACCGCCATTAGAATTAACTATTTTGGCAGCATCATCAATATCTGAGGTTTGGGTCAGATGGAGACCAAAAATGTTTCGGTCAGATGCTAAGATTACCTTTGGAAATAATAAAATTCCCAAAGTTAGGATAATTACGATAAAATACTTATACATGAGTGTTGTTGATGGTAAACAGCATTATAGTATAAAAACATATGAACAAAGAAGAAATTATTAAAATGAAAATTGCTCGGGTAGAAAAAGAAATCCGAGATACTCCCTACGATAAGGCCTCAGAGCATCATCATGGAGTACTGAAAGCAAAGTTGGCAAAACTAAAAGATGAACTTGATGGACCGAGTAATAAAGGAGGTGGGGGTGGAGTTGGATATGCTATAAAACATTCGGGAGACGCCTCGGTAGTATTGGTCGGTTTGCCGAGCGTGGGAAAGTCAACCTTACTTAATGCGGTGACAAACGCTGAGTCAAAAGTGGGTAATTATGATTTTACGACACTTGGAGTAGTTCCGGGAATGATGGAGTATAAGGGAGTGCGGATGCAGCTGCTTGATCTGCCAGGGATTATCGAAGGAGCAGCGGGTAATAAGGGATTTGGACGGAAAGTATTGTCGGTTATTCGGGCGTCTGATTTGGTAGTGTTGATGACGGACATTTCGAGGATTGAATGGTTATCGAAGGTGGAAAAGGAATTATATAATGCCGGTATTCGGGCAAATTCGCGGCCTCCAAAAATTCGAGTTAAACGAATGTCTAAAGGAGGAGTTCAGATTATAGATCCTTTTAAGTCTTTGGACATAGGAATGATGGTTGATGTAGCCAAAGAATTTGGAGTGGATAACGCGGTGATAGAATTGGGTGAAAAAATAGAAACCATTGATTTGTTTATTGATGGGTTGATTACATCGCGGGAATATTTACCTTTAGTTGAAGTGGTAACCAAAATTGACCAGATCGATAGTCGAAAATTAGAAAGATTAAAGTCTAAAAGTAAGGCAATTTTTATGAGTGCAGAAAAAGAGATTGGTATTAACGAGTTTAAAGAAGCGGTTTGGAAAGGGTTGGGGATGATTAGGGTGTATTTAAAGCGTGAACGAATAGGTTTAGCGGATAAGGACGAACCGCTTATTATGCGGCGAGGACAGACTTTGGATGATGTGCTGCAAAAAATATCAAATGAAATGCGAGACGATATTGGCCGGGCTCATATTTGGGGATCACAAGCGCGATTTCCGGGTCAGGAAGTGTCATTTAAGTATCCGGTGTTTGATGAGATGGAAGTGTGGTTTGGAAGATAAATAATTTATTTCTAATCTACAGTTCGTCTACAGACTGGATAGTAAATCTGCCGGTTGTCGTTTTGTTCCAGATTCTTAAACCGGCTAGTGGTGCGGTTGTTAGCCGTTCAGTAATGACATTGTCTGCTGCGAGCTGTTCGTCTACAATAATATCGCTTGCTGATTGAATAAGTATTTTCCCATCAGTTTCATTAGTTGTAACGCTAAACTTTCTATTTTTTGCTTTAATTTCGATGGTTGCCATACTTTTGCTTTTTTGACTTGTAACTGCCTGATTATAGCTCTATTTTCTTAATTTGCTCAAGACGGGCGGCTAAAACTGCTGGAGTTAATAATTTGTCTGGTTTATAAAGGGCTTTGGCGGCCGATTGAGGGCGGGCTGAATATTTAAAGCGATGAATTTTGGTAAAACCAACCCGTTGACAGATTTTGAGTGTATCTTGAAAATCAGATTCAGTTTCACCAGGAAAGCCAACGATAATGTCAGTGCCGTAGTGGAGATTAACAGGAATTTCTTTTAGTTTGCCATACATTTCAAGAATTTTTGGCTGATCGTAGGGACGGTTCATTTTTTTAAGAATTTTTGTAGAGCCTGATTGAAGTGGAATGTGTAAAAATAGCGATAGTCGATGGGAATATTTGGAGAGTAAATTAATAAATTTATTATCTACACAATTGACGGGAATCGAGCCGTAACTAATAAGTTTAATATTAGTTTTAGTGAGGAGTATTTCGACGAGATTGGAAAATCCTGGTTCATATTGTTCCAGATTAACGCCGGTAATAATGATTTCTTCATACCCATTTTTTATGGCTTGGGTGGCGGTAGCAAGGGCATCATCTAAGGAAAGTGACCATAAATATGGCCGACGGTATGGGACAATACAATACGTACACATTTGACTGCAGCCTGATTGAACTTTGAGTAAGAAACGCTTAGTATGGCTAAACTTATCTTCGATTTGGGGAGTATAGGCACAGCGGAGATCTTTGAGTAGCTCTTCTTTGGATTTATTGTTAATGGTAATAATATTTTCTAATCCATCAACTTTTTGTAAGGTGGCACAGCCGGTGGCAATAATTTTGGCACCAGGATATTGTCGGTGAAGGGTGCGAATGCGGCTTAGTGACTCAATATCAGCTTTTTTGGTGACACTACAAGTATTGATAAGAATAACATCGGGAGTAACTTCCCCTTTCAATCCTTGAGAAAGTGGTGAAAAACCTTGTTCAAGAAAAACTTGTGAAAGTTGATTGAGTTCGGCGGCATTAACTCGGCAACCAAAATTAATGCTCATAAATTTCTTATCAGGAGTGGTGACTTGGTCTATTACCTGTTCAAGAATGTTAGTTTTCATGGTGGTAGTGGGCTTGTAATTTCTCCATAAGTAAGGAATAAAAACGGAGATTATGAATGGTGGCGAGTCGACCCGCGGTCATATCCCCTATTCTGAATAAATGGGCCAAATATGAACGCGAATATTTTTTACATAATAGGCAGTCACAAGCGGTTGAAACCGGTTGTTGGTCACGGTAATATTTTTCTTTATCGGGAACGTAATAGCTGTAAAAGTTATCGGCAAAGACGTCGATTTCGTCGATTGATTTGGCATTAAAAGTATAAAGGCGTTTGTGACGGGCATCTCGGGTGGGTAGAACGCAATCAAAAATGGTCCAGCCAAGTTGGTAGCATTTAACAATTTCATCTGGTTTGCCGACTCCTAGGCCATAAAGAAGGTAATCTTTGGGACAGTTATTGGCAATAACTTTGGGGATGTCAAAGTTGAAACTACCTTCTTTTCCGCTCATTGGCCAACCACCATACCCAAGTCCGTCAAAACCAATTTCAACTAATCTTTGAGTACATTCTTGTCTTAGGTCCAGATATGGACCACCTTGGACAACCCCTAAGAGATATGGTTTTTTATCCCCTTCCAGATGTTTTTCGAGACATAATTTTTCAAATTCAGCTTTACAAACTTTGGCCCAAAGAATTGTTCTTTCGACTGTTTCCCGGGCCTGATTCTTGTCGGCATCAAGGTCAGTAAAATCGTCGAGAACAACAACCATATCACTTTTGATGGTTAATTGAAGCTTGATTGACATAACAGGCGTAAAAACAATTTTTCCTTTTCCAGCTTCTTTAAAGGTGACACCTTTGTCGGTAATGGCGTTTTTTCCGCCGCCATTCTTGGCAATTGACATGACCTGAAAACCGCCAGAATCTGAGATAACCCCACCATCCCAATTCATAAAAGGGCGTATACCTCCATGACTTTTGATGACGTCAGCGCCGGGTGTAGTATAGAGGTGGTAGGTATTGACCAAAATGCCGGGGGTCTTGGTATTTTTGATATCGTCTGAATCTAATGTTTTAAGGACGGCTCGGGTAGCATCGGGAAAAAAAACCGGAAGTGGAATGGAGTTACCGGTGACAGTTTTGAAAAATTTCATCGTGGAAAAGTTATATAAAAACGAGTGATACCATTAGTTATTGTTATTTCAGGAATTTTTCCATCACTATCGAGTTGAATGGTACCAATTCTTGTTGGGTAATCCGATGGAGTAAGCATGTTTTTTTTATCAGGTTTATAGACTCTCGTCTGAAGAATTTTCTTACCTTTAGGATCCTCGACGGTTTTGAATGGACGATGAAATGTTAGTTTTGCTATGTCAAGAGTTTTTTCAACCTCGGCAATAATTACTTCTTGTGCTAGTATTGGCATATTTGTTTAAATAATATCGTATTATATCAGCCAATTGTTTTGCGTTATAATACAACAGCTTGCCGCTCTAGGTTCAACCCAACATGAGCTTGTGTTGCGTGAGGCTTGAAATCTGGTTCTTTTACATTGCCGCTGTGGTGAAATTGGTATACACGCAAGACTTAAAATCTTGTGGTCTCAAAAACCGTGTGGGTTCGATTCCCGCCAGCGGCACCATCAAAGCCACGTGTTTGGTAGAATTAAGTCTTCGGGGATTGGCGCAATTGGCTAGCGCGCACGGTTTGGGACCGTGAGGTTGCTGGTTCGAATCCAGTATCCCCGACTTTGGTAGAATTAGTTACTTTAAAAATTGCGGGCGTAGTTTACCGGTAAAATGACTCCCTTCCAAGGAGTAGTAGTCGGTTCAATTCCGATCGCCCGCTCAAATTAAGGAGTTAATGGAGTTGCACTGGGGCTGGCGGTTGGTGAAGCAAATAAATATTTAACAGGTGTGGGAGTGGTGATAATTTTAAGGGGAACGGCGACTTTAGGTTTAAGTTGAGGAATGGTGTATTTTAACGAAAATATTCCGAGAATAAGAAGGATCAGAAAAATCATGAGGATAATCAGGTTTCGTAGACTATTGTCTGGCTTTGAAAGGATTTGGGTTGAAGAGACACTATTTTGTGGTGCTGGTGCTGGTGCTGGTGCTGGTGCTGGTGCTGGTGCTGGTGCTGGTGCTGGTGCTGGTGCTGGTGCTGGTGCTGGTGCTGGTGCTGGTGCTGGTGAAAAGCCGGTTTTGCTGATGGCCAAGTTAAGCTCATCGGTTGAAAACCCAAGTTCGGAGGATAAAAGCGTCAAGTCGGAGAGAGTGATTGTCGGTTTTGATTTAATTAGGTCAATAATTTTTTGAACATTATTGTTGTTCATACTCTAACAATACAGAGAGAACTATATTTTTTCAATAATGAGGTAAAATACAGGTAAAGCCGCGGTGGTGAAATTGGTATACACGTACGTCTCAGAAGCGTATGCCGAAAGGTGTGGAGGTTCGAGTCCTCTCCGCGGCACGAATTTGATAAATTAAGATAGCTGAAAAGAAGCTGTTAATTTTCAAATTCTTTATGTTAGTATTAGTTGAGAATTAGTTATTATTTTTCTCTTTTATGGCAGACAAAAAAACGCAAACTCAGAATAGTAATAATGCAATGGCTTTGTTATCGTATCTTGGTATTTTATTTATTATCCCGATGTTAACGTCGAAGGATGATCCTTTTGTTAAATTTCATATTAAGCAGGGATTAGTCCTATTTATTTTTGAATTAGTATTGATGTTCGTTAATGTTATCCCTATCTTGGGACAATTAGTGTGGCTAGTGGGAATGATTACATCACTAGTTTTGGCAATTACTGGTATCATGAACGCCTTGGCGGGAACTCAAAAAGAGCTTCCTCTGATTGGAAAATATGCTGCCAAGTTTAATTTCTAACTGGAACTAGAGTAACCACTGGTTTTGTTGCTATAATACGATCGTTTAGCCGAAGTAGCCAAGATGGTCACGGCACTGGTCTGAAAAACCTGGGATGTTGGTTCGAGTCCAACCTTCGGCACTTGTATTGTTATATTGTTGTGGTATTTTTTAGTGCATAAAATATCTTTGTTACATGGTATTGTTTGTGGAGTTTCAATTTTGTTGATTGGTTTACAGATTGCTTTAAGACCACGGGCCCCCCTCTTTTTCCAATCAAAGATCGCAGTAATAGAAGAGCAGCGGCGGATGAATGATTATCCGACCTATTTGTATCGTCTGGCGCATATTATTGAAGAGCGACCGGAAAGTAGAATACTTAGGCAAATTAAACACAATTTTTTTCTTCTTTTTGATTTGAGTCATTCGATTGATTACGCATTAATTTTTACGTTGATTGGATTTTTTGAGCTAATAAAAACAAGAAGCTTTGGTGTTATGGGGATTAGTCTATTGTTACCTGTTATTGTTTTAACTATTTTAGGAACCGATCAGCCAAGAGGAAATTTCTGTCTTTATCCATTTATAGCTTTGTCTACCTATTATGGGGTGGTGGCAGTGGTTAAGAAAAAATAGCTTGCTCTTACTAATATTGTTAGTAGGTTTGATACTTTATGGGTATAGATTGGGGTTGGTGCCGGCTGGAGTGTATAGTGATGAAGCGGTGGTTGGATATAATGCTTACTCGATTTTAATGACGGGTAGGGATGAATATGGAAAATTGTTTCCGGTTTATTTTAAATTTTTCGGGACTTTTACTCCGGGATTATTTGTATATGTTCAAGCGTTGGTAATAAGATTGTTGGGTTTATCGGTATTTTCAATACGAATTATTTCGATTGTTTCGATGGTAGTTATAGCAGGATTATTGGCGTGGTTTGTTTATGGCACCAAGTTGGTGAAATTATCATTGGTACGTGAGTTGGCAGCTTTATTACTTTTGATATCCCCATGGGCGTTTCTTCAAGGGAGAGTAGGTTATGAGACCACGTTTGCTTTAATGCTTTTAGTGTTGGGGATTGTGTTATATCGCAAGCCACTATGGTCCTTTTTATTTCTTTCGTTGTCGACTTATGCCGGATTTACGGAAAGGTATTTGGCAGCGATGATAGGTGTTTTAATTATTGGGATTTTTTATCGAGAGAAAAATAAGTGGAAAGCATTGTTGATGCCAACCGGTGTTGCATTGTTTGTCCAAATACCAAATTTTATTTTGATGTTTACTCCTGCTTTTTGGGTAAAAGATAGTAGTTATACTGTGAATTTTTTTGGTCAATACCTGTCGTATTTTTCCCCAGCGAATTTGTTTTATCGCTCTGATTATCAATTACAACGTTCGATTCCAGAGTTGGCGGTTTTTTATGGATGGATGTTTGTTCCTTGGATTGTAGGGTTATATTGCTTATGGCAGAGACGACGTTTGCCAATTTACCAATTTATTATTGGTTTATTGCTCCTGTCCCCTTTACCAGCGGCATTGGGAAATGTTAATTATTCAACTCAACGAGCGTTGCCTTTATTGTTTCCGTCAATGGTGATCATTATAGTTGGGATCGAAAAAATAATAACGGTGGTAAAAAGGTTCTATTTGTTGCCGTTAGGGGTGATTGTACTTATCTATTCACTGATTATGCTCTACCGGTCTTATTTTATTATTTTACCGGCACAACGAGCACGAGCGTGGGATTATGGATATGAGTCATTGGCCTTATTTATTAAGCAACATCCTCAGACTAAGTTTGTGATTGATAATGGCCGAAGCGTTCCTTATATTGAGCTGCTATTTTTTTTAAAGTATCCACCAAAGCGTTATCAGGCAGATAATCCACCTGTGCACCAGTATTATTCTAATTTGAGTTTTTCGGGAAATAGTATGATTGGAAATGCAGTGGTACGATCAATTATTTGGAGGGAGGATTTATGTAAAAATGTGGTATTGGTAGGCGATCCATTGGCAATTTCCGATGGTCAGGTACAAGAACATCATTTAGCAAAAGTATGGGATGTTAGGGATCCTGAAGGAACGGTTTTGTTGCGGGCGTTTCAGACAACGCAATGGCAAAGGTGCCAATAGTAAGGTACTACTAAGAAATTGGAAATTGGGTGGGTTGTTGGTACAATAACAGTGTTTCGCGAGAGTAGTTCAGTTGGCTAGAACGTCTCCTTGCCAAGGAGAAGGTCGAGGGTTCGAGTCCCTTCTCTCGCTCCAGACTAGTGAATAACTGTTTTAGCTATATGTTCCTTCATCATACACATGTTCATAACTATTGTTAGACCGTGCTGTTCACTGTAGGCTTTGGCTTGAGGGGAACCAACTCCTTCTTGTAACCAAATTAGTGGTTTACGCCCGCTTTTGACGACGTCCTCTAGGATGGGGATAACCTGATCAGGTCTCCGGAAAATATCGACAATGTCAATTACAATGTTGGAAGGGATATTGAGGATCGATGGATATGATTTAAGACCGAAGACCTCGGTAATCATTGGATTGACGGGGATAATGGTGAATCCGTGATTTTTTAAATAGAGGCCAACCTCATAACTTGGTCGGTTGGGTTTGTCTGATAGTCCAACGATGGCTACTGTTTGATTAGGTGTTGTTGTCATAAGTTAGTATACTAAAAACCCCTTATAATGAGGGGTTTTTAGTATGTTTGATGATGGTTATTTATCTATTCATTCCACCACACCCTTGTCCTAGGCCATATTTGGCTCTAAAGGCATCAAGTAAGGAGTCGTCACCATTTTGGGCAGCAAGCTGGGCAGCAGCAAATTCTTTAAAATTTGAAGCGTTAACGAAACGGGTAGCTCCGCGACCGTTCATATTGGCTACCCATGATTGGTAGTCGTTGTTTTGAAAGGCGGTGGTATTGGTTGTGTGCCGAGCTTCGGTGTAGTTGGGCCCGCGGACGGTGGCGTCGCCACGATAGGCTAAAACAGGCGTAATTGATTTGGTAGCCAATAAGCCAAGAGCAAGAGCAGCAACCCCTAAGATGATTTGAGTATTCATATATTTATTTAAAACTAATAATAATTTGACTGGCGCAGTCTATTAGTAATACAAGGTTAGCGGCCGTTTTCTTTCATCATGTTTTGTCTCATCATGCCGTTCCAAGGTCTAATTTCATTAGTTTCAAAGCTGTTTTCTCCGGTTTGGTTGCCTATTAATTTTACCGTTTCACCGATAATTACTTGGACTTGACCTCTGAGTATGGAATTTGTACTGGTAATTAACCAATTCTTGCCGTTAAAATCCTTTATTTCGAAGTGATCTGTATCAATAATAACGGTTATTTCCCCGGACAAGTAACCTTGGTCTGGATTGTTCCAGATCATCATTTTCATAGGAACCATCTGACGATAGTAAGGTATGTTTGACTCAAGATTACGATCAATTTTACTACCAACTCCGGCTTTAAAAAGAATACCACCAACTAGTAGTCCAATGGCTGTAATTGTGGTGATTACATGCCATTTTTGCAGTCGATACGCTTTTTTTGTTTTTTCAAAAAGAATAAATGCTAGGATAAGAAAAATTAAAGCTATAAATAGCCAAAAATACGGGGTAATAATATTATCAATCAGCCCAAACCAGGAAACACTCATATCCAAAATAAACAAAGTTATACAAATAATAATTCCAAGCCAAAGTCCGCCGTTTTTGACCATGAATTCCCACTTGGGAATAGGCTTGAGGTGGTTAGTATTGATAACTTTTAGCGCATTGTCGCTAATACTTTTTTTCTTTTTCATATATTTCCTTAAATTGTATCTTTGCTCGTGAGAGGAGTGTGGCCACTGTTCCCATCGGCTTTTGTAAAATATCACTAATTTCGATATAGTCCTTGTCTTCAAAAAACTTTAGCATTAAGACTTCTTTATAGTCCGGTTTCAGTTTGTTGAGGATTGTTTTGACGTAATCATTAAAATGAAGTTTAATGGTGTCCTTTTCGATATCGGTTTTATCGGTTAGCCAATCAACAAATTCATCGTCATTTTCATTAAAGTTTATTTTTAAATTTTGTTTATTTTTCTTTAGAAAATTGATAGTTTGGTTATGGACAATCCGATATAGCCAGCTACTAAATTTTAACTCGCAATCGCAGTCATTAAGGTGCTGGTAAGCGCTGATGAATGAATCCTGAACGATATCGGAAATATCATCGTCTGACAGGTAAGTAAATCGATGAACATAATTGGCTAGCTTATGCTCATATCGTTTCATAAGGCAGTAGAAATACTGACTGTCGTGCAGTGCAAGGTTGACCAATTCCTTATCGTCTAAATTTTGGCAGTTTTGATCGATCATAGCTTACTTAGTATATATACAATTATCCTAGTTTTTTTCTTTCACCTAAAAGAGGGCATATTAGGGTTAGGGTGCAGTTAATTCTTGTAACCCTGTTTGTAATTGGTTTTGAGTAATAAAATTGTTCTGTTTCATTTGGTTGAGAATAATTGCGGCCCTATTTGTAGCCTCAGAATGGTGAGTTGCGTAGTATGAAGGAGCATTGATTAGGGCGGCTAGAAAAGCAGATTGACCAAGCGTAAGCAGTTGTGGCGAAGTTTTAAAAAATGATTTGGAAGCAGCGGCCAGTCCATAGGCGCCGTTACCATAATAAATATCATTAAAATACATCTCCAAAATTTTGTCTTTGGAATATTTTTTAGTAATAAGGAGTGCCATTGTTTTGGTTTCAATATCAGATCGTAATGAATCGTGATCCTGAAAAAAAACGTTTTTTGCCAACTGTTCAGTGATGGTGCTGGCTCCTTGGCGTTGACCTTTGAAGATGGTGTAATAGAGTGCCCGGAAGGTGCCTCTCGTGTCAATTCCAGAATTTTGGTAAAACCGTTTGTCTTGTGAAGCGATAACGGCGTTAGATAGATATTGATTGATAGAAGTTATAGGGACATAAAAGCTATGATTTTTTTCGATTTTTTTCGTTATAAGTAGAGGCATTTCATTGATGTAAGGGGTGAATTTGTTAATACTATATAAACTAACTAAAAACAGGAGGCCGGTGACCAGTAATATACAGATGACCGATATTTTTATCTTTCTTGACATTGATTAATTATAGTTCCTTTATAAATGTGGAGGCTTATGAAAACGGCTGAAAGTATCTATCGGGAGGAAGTGGATGTGGAGTTTGTCTATTGGGAAATGTATAGATCGGAGGAAAGATGGTGTCAATGAGTGGTGACGCTAGTGCTAAGATAATAAGGATTAATATAAAAATAATTTCTAACCGATGGAGTTTTCTAAATTTAACTTTCACAGGTAAATTGTAATTGGTTTGCTATACTATTTCAAATTGGCCGTTTAGCTCAGTTGGTAGAGCGCACCGTTTACATCGGTGATGTCGGGGGTCCGAGTCCCTCAGCGGCCACTTTTAGGGTATAATACGAAGTATCCGTCAATGTGGTTCAACCTGCCAAATATCGGGCTGGTTGGTATACTACAAACGTTGAAAATAAGACTTTTTTAACAATCTGCCGATGTGGTGAAATTGGTATACACGTACGCTTGAGGTGCGTATGCCGAAAGGTGTGGAGGTTCGAGTCCTCTCATCGGCACTATAAAAACAAATCGCTATCACATTCATTTATTGTTTGCCAAAAAACTGGCATTACTGCTTGATGATAAGTTTGAGCTTTTTGGAATAAAATTTGGCCTTGATCCCCTTCTGGATTTGGTCCCCTGGGTTGGTGATATTGTAGCCGTGACATTGGGTGCTTATATAATTGTTGTGGGTATAAAAATGCGCTTGCCTTCTTATAAAATTTGGAAGATGGTTTTTAACTGTATTATTGATTATGTGATCGGGTTGATTCCTGCAGCGGGACCACTGATTACAATATTTTTCAGATCTAATCGTATGAATATCGAGATTATTGAAGATCATCTGCGAGGAGATAGGGTGGAAGAAGGGGTGATTGTATAGTATAATTCCATGGTTTCAATGCCCCGTCGTCTAATGGTAGGACATCAGCCTTTGGAGCTGGTTATTGTGGTTCGAATCCATGCGGGGCAACAAGTCCGTAAAATGCTACTGTATCTTTTCAGATAGTCTATTTCATAAATATTGGTAAATAATTATTTTTGGATCGTTAATTTTTTTGATACGTATGATCCTGAGTGGTCCGGAAGAAGTGATTGCTAATTATACTTAATTATCGTTTCAAAAATTAGAATAAAATGTCTGGTGTATGTTTCATGTTTATGTTTTGAGAAGCTTGATCAATGGTAAATTTTATACTGGTTATACCGGTGATATTGAAAAACGATTAAAGCAACACAATTCAGGAAGTGGTGGTCGATTTACAAAATTAAATAAACCTTTTGAATTGGTTTATACAGAGGAATACGATGATAAGTATGTGGCCCAAAAACGGGAACGAGAGTTAAAAACCAGTAAGGGTAGATATTGGGTTAAGAAAATCGTAAATGGTAAGTAAAGATGGATACGTTAGGCAGTAACGGTTGCGTAGTTGGGTAGTACCGGCGGAAATACGGGCTTGGGATACTTAAATGTTTTAGTAGTGTAGTCTTTATAATTTTTTATAGCCAGATCGCATAGTTTTAAGATTGTTTGACCATAATTATAACCACGACGTGAGGTAGCGATAATAAAATCTCCCTGAATAGAAATATCTGGATTAGGATTGATATCGATAATGTAAGGGGTATTGTCTCTTACACGAACGTCGACCCGACAATAGCTTAGACAGCCGGTTGAGCGAATGGCGTTGGAAACTTCCAGATAGATAGATTCAGGAACATCGGTAGTTTTATCGGCGGGGAGGCGGGTGCTACAGCGATGAGAAATTTTTGTTTTATCTCGCCATTTGGCAATGTAGTCATAAATTTGATGATGATAATCTTTGGTATAAGAATAATCCTGACAGACTAACGGGAGAATTTCGGGGTTATTATAGCCCCAGGAAGAGACAAAAAATTCCGGACCATCAATAAATTCCTCTATAAGTAACGGTTGGCCGTAACGTTCAAAAAGCGTTTCTGCACGGGCCCGTAGCTGTTTTTCGTTATCAACTACTGATCGTCGAGTTATGCCATAAGAACAATGTTCATGGGCTGGTTTAACAATGCAGGGATACGTATTCCAATTGTTTAAATGAGTAAATCCTTTTTTGATGGTGGTGTATAACGGGGTGCTGATTTTATTTCTTAATAGTGTTTTTTTGATAGCAATTTTGTCATTGGTATTAATTAATGTCCGGGAATTATTACCGGTATAGATAAATCCCATATTTTCTAAAATTTGCGGAGCAATATGGTAACCATATTTTAAATTATCGATTTCTTCAACCCAATTAAAAATGACAACTTTATTTTGATCAAATTTTTGTAGTTTACTTTTGAGATCTGCTGAAGACTTTACAATAAGCATTTTTGATTTATAACCAGCTGCTTTTATGTCACTTCTAATTTTATCTAAACAGGTATTTGAATAAATAATTTCGTCTTTGCTCCAATCTTTTGTGGTGGTCGAAAGGATGATAATTTTTCTTTCTCCAATATTCTCAAAAAAGTCCATTGATTAATTATTATCTGTTATCGAAATTTGTCAATCATATATATTTATTACTATTAATATTTAGCCTATTTATTCTGTATAAATATTATTATAGATTTTTTTATAAAATTAATTATTTGCATTATAAAAAATAAAATTACTATCAATTATTATTGAATTTAAATAAATATCAATTATTTATTCAGTATTTTCTCAGTATTAACTATTACCATGGAACGATTAGTAATTGAAAATTATATGGGTGATAATAATCAAAAAAGAGCACATAGAGAATTTATTATTGGAATTCTGATAGTAGCAGTTGTGTTTGGACTCATAGTGTATAAAATAAAAGGAGAGAGTAATACTTCTATTTTGGGAGTTACTACAACACAAACTATGCAAAATGTAGCCTACAAGGATGGTACGTATGAAGTTAAAGGAAACTATACCTCACCGGGTGGTCCGGAAGAAATTGATGTCAAATTGACATTGACACATAATTTGATAACTGATGCTACGGTAGTTTCAGAAGCAACCAGATCAATGTCGCAGAAATTTCAGGGAGAGTTTGTTGATAATTACAAGCCTTTGGTGATTGGTAAAAATATTAACGAAGTGATATTGACTAAGGTGTCAGGATCTTCTTTGACTCCCAAGGGTTTTAACGACGCAGTGGAAAAAATAAAGCAACAAGCTAAGGTAGGATAATTGCGATCATGAAACAACTAGTTTTTGAGGCTTTGGGTACACATTGGATTATTGATATTGACGTGTCGGTTAAGCGGTTGAAATCTATTGAAGATGTTGTCATTGAATGGCTGTCCCGATTTGAAAAAACGTACTCGAGATTTGATAGTGATTCCTGGTTGGTAACTATTGGTAAAAAAACGGGGAGCTATCCTCTTCCTGATGATGGTTATGAACTGTTGTCATGGTATGAAAAGATGTATCGGATGACTAATGGAGTGTTTACTCCCCTTGTTGGCCAAAATTTAGTTGAAGCCGGTTATGATCGACAGTATTCACTCAAACCAAAAAGGCTACAACGAGTAGCCAACTGGGACGAGGTGATTATTTTTGATCATGAACAGGTTAAGATCTTAAAACCGTGTCAACTTGATTTTGGAGGAGTAGGCAAAGGGTGGGCGATTGATAAAATTGGACAGCTGTTGCAGAAAAGAGAGGTTGGCGAATATACCATAGATGCCGGCGGTGATATTTTTAATTACAGTCAAAAAGGCGGGATCATAACAGTCGGGCTGGAGCATCCGGATAATCGGAATGAAGTAATTGGCGAGGCATATATCGGTAATGCAAGTATTTGTGGTTCGGCTGGAAATCGACGAAATTGGGGTTCTTTTCATCATATTATTAATCCCCTATTATTGTCATCTCCAAAGGCTGTGGTGGCTTCCTGGGTGGTAGCCCAGAGTGCTTTGGTGGCTGATACGTTGGCAACTTGTTTGTTGTTGGTACCGTTGGAAATGGTAGCCAATGTTGCTGAATTTGCTTATGTTATGGTTGACCAGCAGCGGGGTGCTGTTTTTTCTAAAAACTTTCCAGGAAAGCTCTATTGACGAAAGGATAGGTAATAATTAGCAGTCATAAGCATTAAGTGCTAAAGTAAGGCCATTTTTAAATTATGTGGAAATATACACATAATTAATGATGCTATACGATATATATAGTATGTTTTTGATATAGTATGTTGACAGATAGGAGTTGCTATGGAAGAATGAGGTATGCAAAAAAATGTGATAGTTGGAATTGGGGTGGTGATTGGATTAGGTTTACTGGTTTTGACCTATGTGTATGCCACCACACAGGCACAATTTTTACCCCATTATTTTCCAGGTTATGAGATGGTTGCCAAGATACACTATAAACATGCCATTGGGTGTTTTGTTTTGGCGATGGGATGTTTCACCTTGGCGTGGTTTCAAAGTGGCAAGAAATCAGCGTAATAGAAAGATTATGGTGGTAACAATACCGGCGATAATGCAGTAGAAGGCAAAAGGGGTAAGCTTGTCGGTTTTGAAATATTTTTCCAGGAAACGGACTGAAAAATAGGCAGTAACACCGGCACAGACTGTTCCCACCAAGGTGGGACCAAGGACTACGTGGGCGCCAGTAGTGGCCAACTCGGGGATTTTAAGCAGGGAAGCGGCAGCGATAATCGGAGTAGCCAGAAGAAAGGAAAACCGGGCGGCATCTTCGTGGTTTAATCCCATAAGAAGACCGGCAGTAATGGTTGAACCAGTGCGAGAGAAGCCGGGAAGGAGAGCTAGACATTGGAAAAGACCAATTTTGATGGCCTGTAGCCAGGATAGCTTAGATATTTGCGGTTGACTATTTCTGGTGTGGCGTTCGGCCGATTTTCGGCGGAGATATTCGGCTCCAAGAAGCATGAGACCGTTGAGGATTAAAAGAATAGCGACAAGCTGGGGTGCAGAAAAGAATTTTTTAAATGTTTCTTCAAAAAGCAGTCCAAGAATTCCGGCAGGAATAGTACCGACAACCAAAAGCCAACCAAGTTTGGCGTCCTTATCAGATTCATCAATCGAGCGGGCTATGAAAGAACGAACGAGTCCTTTGATAATCCGGAGCCAGTCGCGCCAAAAGAAAATAAACAGAACTAAGGCGGTAGCTGTGTGGGTAGCCACTAAAAATGTGAGAAAATAAGGATTATCTTGGCGAAGATTCCAATTTAAGAAACTTTCAAGGAGAACACTATGCCCAAGACTTGATATGGGGAAAAGCTCAGTAATACCTTGGAGTGAGCCGATAATAATGGCTTGAAGATAGGAGAACAAGGTTAAGGTGAAGGGGTAATGGAAGTGACAAGTGTTTCAATGGTTTTGGGAAGATCAGTATAGGAGCTGGTATAAAGTTGATTGTTGATAAAAAACGTTGGCGTGGCATTAACTCCGATAGCATTACCATCAGCCAGGTCTTTTTGAATAAAGTTGTTATATTGATTGTTGTTTATGTCCTGCTTGAACTTTGTCGTATCAAGTTTTAAATCAGCTGCGTATTTCATAAAAAATTCCATAGGATTTGATGATTCACCCCACTCTGTTTGTTTATCGTATAAGGTATCGGACATTTGCCAATATTTCCCTTGGGCTCCGGCGGCTTCGGCGGCTTCAGCCCCGATAAGAGCATTTTGGTGGATATTTAAAGGAAAATTTCGGAATACATAGTTAATATTGGCCGGAAATTTGCTTAAAATTTGCTTGACATAAGTATGAGCAGCAGCACAAGATGGACATTGGTAGTCGCCGAATTCAACCAAAGTAATGGTGGCGCTTTTAGTGGCTATTTTATGGCTATCATCGCGAATAAGAACTCCAGCGTCGGCAACAGATTGTGGAGCTGATATAGGAGTATTTTTAGTAAAGAAGAAGATGCCAGCTCCTAATATTAAAAATGTAATAATTCCAATTGATAGTAATATTTTAGTTTCACTGGTCATTATGGTTGGTTATTTTTAATTAGCCTATTATAAATGATGAGACTGATATTTATGGTAAGGAAAGCAAGTAGTGATAGTATAGGAATGGTAATAAATCCAAAGATTGTTAGGTATTTGGTAGTACAAGACACTCCAGTGGAACAAGGGGCAAGAGCTTCAGTAATAATGTTGTAATACAAAAGGTTATGGTAGAAAGCAAAAAGTGTTCCAATTAGGCTTAAGGGTAAGGCGTAGCTGGTAATAAATTTGTCTTTTTTGATAATGCCAACTCCTAGTATGAGAATGAGTGGATACATACAAATTCTTTGATACCAACACAGAACACACGGTGGATATTTAAGAATTTCGCTGAAGAATAAGCTTCCCAAAGTAGCGATAAGGGCAACTGTCCAAGGGAGAAAGAGAAGATATTTTTTTAGGACTAAGCTCATACTCATATCTTAACAGATAGTAATTGACCTAGTTGCTAGTTGCGTAGTGCTTACCTATACTCGTCTAATATGCAAAAACCCAAAAATAAAAAACAAACCAGGTATGTTTTTATTTGTGGAGGGGTGGTTTCTGGTTTGGGTAAAGGAATTGTCTGTTCGTCGATTGGAATGATTTTGAAATCGTGCGGCTACTCAGTCAATCATATAAAGATTGATCCTTATTTAAATATTGATGCAGGGACGATGCGTCCGGCTGAACATGGCGAAGTTTATGTGACTGATGATGGCGGTGAAATAGACCAAGATTTGGGGAATTATGAACGTTTTACTAACCAAAGTTTTTCAAAAGAAAACAATATCACGTCCGGAAAAGTGTTTTTGTCAGTAATTACCAAAGAACGAGAGTTGTTTTATAAGGGGAGAGATGTAGAAATGATTCCCGATGTTCCCAATGAAATTATTAGAAGATTTCATGAACTGGAAAAGAAGGCTGACGGATCTTCGTATGATTTTATTGTAGTTGAAATAGGTGGAACAACAGGAGATATTGAAAATTTGCCTTTTTTGTATGCAGCCCGAGAAGTTGGACGTGAGCGCGAGTCTTTATATGTTTTGGTTTCGTTAGTTCCTTTTTTACGAAATGTTGGAGAGTTAAAAACTAAACCAACTCAACACGCAGTAACACAGCTTAGGTCTACGGGAATAAATCCTGATATTTTAGTTACCCGGGAGGAACGGCCTTTGGATGAACCACGACGGGAAACTTTGGCACGAAGGTGTTTTTTGGAAAGCGATGCTATTTTTGATGATCCAGATTCGAGTTCTATTTACGAAGTACCATTGATTCTTGAGCGTCAAGGGATGAGCGCTAAAATCATGCGACATTTTGGCTTACCGCACCGAAAACCAGACTTTAAAGAATGGAAAAAAATGGAAGCCAGAGTACGAAATCCAAAAAAAGAAATTACCATTGCTTTGGTTGGAAAATATGTCAAACACGGAGGAAACGCTCATCGGGATGTGTACGTATCAGTACTGGAAGCGATTAAACATGCGGGTGCGGCGAATAATGTTAAAGTAAATGTTTTGGCGTTTGATTCGAATGAGTTTAATGCCAGTGAATTGGAGAAAATTACAATAAGTGGAATGGTGGTTCCTCAAGGGTGGGGGTCTCGGGGAGTGGAAGGTAAAATTGCGGCTGTTGGGTATGCTAGAACTCATAAAATTCCCTTTTTGGGACTATGTTTTGGAATGCAGATGGCAGTAATTGAGTACGCAAGAACGGTTGCTGGTTTGGATGATGCAAATTCTTCAGAGGTCGATGCTAATTGTCGTTACCCGGTGATTCATCTGATGCCCAATCAGGAAAAATATTTAGCGGCACATCAATTCGGTGGAACAATTAGGCTGGGATCTTGGCCATGTCAAATTATTGCCGGAACACAATTAGAAAATGCTTATAGCATTTACGGAAAGGATGAGAATATGATTACGAAAGATTTAGTTATTCATGAACGTCATCGACATCGGTACGAATTTAATAATGAATATCGGGATAAGCTAGTAAAAAGTGGGCTAGTTATTTCTGGTTTAAGTCCTGATGGGCAACTGGTCGAAGCAATTGAATTGCCGAAAAATGTTCATCCGTTTTTTGTAGCTACTCAATTTCATCCGGAATACAAAAGTCGCTTTCTTTCGGCTCATCCCCTATTCATGGCTTTTGTTAAAGCTTGCGAAACTTATCAATAGTAATTTATTTGGTTGTATTTTTAGCTGAAGGAGTGGCAGTTTCTTGTGATTTGCTGGGAACTGGGGTTGGGAGAATTAATGGTTCGGCCTCAAGACGTTTTAGAACAGTCCAATCTATGCTTTTGTAGGATAGGTAGCCGCCATAGGCAAGAGCGACTAGTAAGGCGGCAATTAAGAGACTGCCAATGGGATCAATTTTTGGTTCATTCATGAGACTAT
Organism: bacterium; assembly: GCA_021817905.1. Taxonomy (GTDB): domain Bacteria; phylum Patescibacteriota; class Microgenomatia; order UBA12405; family UBA12405; genus JAMCSD01. The sequence continues at coordinate 33,237 of JAKAFM010000009.1, forward strand.
TTTACCCTAGAAATAGAATAGACGGTGGGGTAAGAGAGAAAAATTGCCGGGCTTTCTTCGAGGAGATATCTCTGAAAATCAAGGTAGATTTTTTTTCGTTCAATGGGGTCAAAGGTAAGTCGGCCCTCTTCGAGAAGTTTATCAATCCGGGAATTATTTTCCTTAGTAATGTTTGTTTTTTGGGTTGAGTGCCAAAACTGATATTGATCAGGATCGGTGGGAATACCGCCATAGGCAAGAATAACATCGTAATTATCGGTATCAAAAGAGCCGACGATAGAAATACTAACGGTTATCCCTAAGGTGCTATTCCAAGCACTTTTTATGTCTTCAGCTAGAGGAAGAAGTCGAGGATCATTAAGAGCGATGCTGATTGAATTAGGACTATTCTTATCAAATAATTCTTTAGCTCGGGTAGTGTTCTGGTCATATGATTTAACGTCATTATTGAAGGCCCAAGAATTAGGGGAGATAGGACCAAGACAGCGGTCCTTACGGTCAAGTGGTTTTGGGGTGGCATAGGCTAATGCTTGCCGAAATTTTTTGTCTTTAAATTTGTCCGTATTAATAAAAAGAGCTAAATATCGCTGATAGTCTAGGGTTGGAGTGATTTCAGTTTTTGGCCATGATTGGAGTGGTGTGGAATCTTCAATTTTATCAATAATATCAATTTTTCCCATTTTATAGGCGCTAATAACACTTTTTTCATCAGCGTAAAAATGAAATTCTTTGTCGGGGCCGGAAATTAGTGATCTTAGATAGAGGTCTTTAATATAGCTATCCTGATAGTCAATTGAGGTAACTTGGTATGGTCCGACTCCGACTAAATCGCGCATAAATAAAGGCTTGTCAACGAGGGCGAGAAAAGGGGCAAAAGGGGTGTCAGTTACAGCCTTAAGAGTAGTGTTATTAATTGCCTGAAATTTTGTTCCTGAAAATGAGTAGTTAACATCGTAGGCAGTAAATTTTTTACCGTTGTGCCAGGTGAGATTGTTGTTAAGTTGAAAGGTGTATTCGGTATTGGCAGGGTTCATTGCCCAGCTTTTTACGAGTGGAGAAGCATCCAGGTGGTTGTTTTCTTTGGTGACTGTTAGACCGTAACTAATAAGGTTGGTAATTGATGAGGGTAATTTATTGATGGTGTAAAGGCCGTTAATACCGATTATTTCTTGATGTGGTTGAGCGGAATTAATAAACTTAATTATTGAGACTCTAAAGATACTGACTAAAGATCCAAGTATTAATCCGATGACAATAAAGGGGATATTTTTTAGGAAATACGCCTTGTAGAGAGTGATTTTGAAATAAATTTTTTTGAACACACTATATTATAGTCTGGATGATTGAAGATAAAAGAAAGACAAAAATAACTCCGACACTAAAATAATACATGATTAGTTCCCATCCGCGTTTTTGAACGCCGGCGGTTGAGAGAATATTTGAACGGGATTCGGTATCGCCATTAGCCTGAAGGAGTATAAGAACGGCGACGCTAATACCCAGGATAATTTGAATAATGGTAAGTATGGTTTTCATTTTGTAGCTTTCCTTTTGAGGATAAAGTTATAGAGATTAAAAATAATACCTAGGGTCAAAGAAGTGACTATGTAGGCTATTATACCTTCAAAATGAAATTTAGGGATAGTAAACCCTTGCCAATAGAAACTTGAGGAATCGATATTGGTAACGGTAAAGTCACTTATAAGTGAAGTAGCCAGATAAAGTCCAACCGTATTGATGGCAATTCTGATACCGCCAAGAGTAATGATACTAATTGGCAGTAGTAAAATTTTAACGATAGGTTTGATAAAAATATCAAAGGCTGAAAGAATGGTGGCGACTAGTAAAATGGTCTTCAATTGTTGATTAAATACAAGGTTACCCCACAAATAATTTTCAGTGATGAGACAAAAGGTAAAAAGTAAAATAAGGCGAAAAAATTTCTTAATCATTTATGTTTTGTAATTAGTATACCGCATAGGCAAAGAATAACTATGGTGGTAGCTATGGCTATCGATAAATAGAGGTAGTGTTGTTGGTTGGTGATTATAATTGTTTGGGGAAGGTCGGTTTCGTCATACATTAATTGGAGCGCAGTTGATTTGGCACTGGGTAAGATTATTTGAGGAAAGTTCGGAGATGGCATGGCTATTTTAAAATGTGAAAATGGCGGAAGCATATCGATTTTTTGACTCCATGGTGGGTTTGAGGATGTTAATTTCAAATGATTGATGGCGACTGTGTTGGGGTTGATTATTGTTTGATTGACGATAGATAGTGGGAGTATGTTGGGGTGGATTTCGTTGGTAGCAAAGGAAATATTAACAGTTTTTTGATTATTGGATCCTCGGTATGATCCGGGAGGGGGTGGGTAGCTATCGCTTTGGCCATGGATAACAAAGGTGATATGGTTTAGGTCGAGGTCAGTAAAAAAATCGATGCCGTTGGTTGTTTTTCCCCAGGTAGGATCGATTGATTTCCAGCTTTTGGTAGTTTGATCGTAATATTGTGGCCAGGCGTGAAGAATATCGGCGTTTTCATTTATTGGTTTGATTTTAGGATTGTTAGTGTAAGCATATCCTTCGACCTCCCGGGCGGGAATGCCTTTGGCGCGGGCAAGGGTGACAAAGAGGTCAGTAAAATCAGTGCACAATGAAAGGTTGGGAGCATTAAGTGTGGCCAGCGCTCCTTTTCTGGTAGCATTGTCGATTTGACTATAATCGTAATTTAACGTTGTTGTCACATAATCATAGATACTTCTCGGGGTAGTAAGGGTGGCGGCAATAGTTTTAATAGCTTCAGCTTGAGTAGGCCAAAAATTGGTACTTTTAAGGTAGTCGGCAGGATTGATACTGGTTTTTGTTGATTCGTTAATAATTTTAACCTGTCCAGTAACCGTAATGGCTAATTTTTGCCATGGAGTGAGGGTGTATTGAGCCAACCAATTCCCGTCAGCGTCAGCATTAATTGTTAAGGGTGGTGGGTTAATGGATTTCAGAATCACTTTTTGGTAATCAACACTTGGAGGTATAGCAATTTCTTTGGTTATGGTTTTGTCTGATGGATTATCAAGAAAGTAGCTTAAATCAAAATCAAATATTTGGTTATCTCCAAAAGCGATAAGAATTTTTTTTGAAATTGCAGTGTATCTAAATTCGAAGGTTTCCATTGACGGCGTGCTTTGTTGGTTACTGGGACTTAATGATGTATAGGCAATTTGCCCGTAAGATAGCGGTGCAGTAATAATAATGTCGGTGGTGTCGCTCTGTGGTGAGAGCGGTAAAAGTAATTCTTTGGTTTTTCCTTTTTGGGTAATAAGATTGAGGAGCTTGTAATGGATTTGGAATTCGGTGGTGGCATCTTTACCAATATTAGGTTGGTCGAAGTGGAGAAAAATTTGAGTGCTCTCGGGTCCGGTTTTGACTTGTTGTAATATATTGCCATTAGCATCGGTAGCAATTATGGTATCGGTAATGCTGACAGGAAGGGTTAGGATATAGTCTTTAGCATAAACAAGAGCTAGCTTATTGGTTAATTTAATATCATGGGTAACTTCTGCCATTCCTGATTCGTCAAACGTATAGGAAATGGTCTGATCTGTCACAAAACTGTCGTTGGCTTTGGAGATTTTGGGTGCAAGGAAGAGCATGGTCAGAAGAAGTAGGAAAATGATCCTGCTTGACTTCGGGTTATATTCGCGTATAAAATGAAACATGCCAACTACATTATATCGTCGACAGAAAGAAATTTATGATTATATCAATAAGACCATTTCCCGCTATGGTTATGCACCAACTTTAACCGAGATAGCGGCAAATTTTGGCTTGTCATCGTTAGCGACAGTTCATGAACATTTGTCAGTTTTGGAAAAAAAAGGTCTGATTAGACGTTATCGAGGTTCGGTTCGAGGAATAGAGGTTTTAGGAAATGATATAAGTGATGGGTTATTGTCACAGATGGTAGAGTTGCCAATTATGGGATTTATTGCCTGCGGAGCGCCTTTGGAACCCTACAGTGATCCAAATGCGACTATTGCGGTTAATCCGGCATTGGTTAAATCTGGTGATTCGTCATTTGTATTGCAAGCGAAGGGCGATTCGATGATTGATGATGGTATTTTGGATGGAGATTATGTGGTTATTCGCGAGCAACAAAATGCTAATAATGGTGATGTAGTGGTGGCGGTTCTAAAAAATGGCTTTGCAACACTGAAACGATATTATAAAGAAGCGCATCGAATTCGTCTTCAACCAGCTAATTCGACAATGGAACCAATGTATGTGACAGATGTGGAAATTAAAGGCAAGGTGGTGGCGGTAATTAGGCAATTCGCGTAATACGGTACAATAAGGTATGCTGTCAATTATTTCGACTCCGATTGGAAATGTTAAAGATATCTCGATGCGAGCGGTGGAAGCTTTGGAGAACGTGGAAATTTTATTGTGTGAAGATACTCGAGTAACGGGAAATTTGTTACGGATATTGGCTATAAAAAATAAACCAAAATTAGTATCGTTTTATGACGAAGTTGAAGAGCAAAAAATTCCTCAAGTGATTGAGTGGTTACAGGAAAATCGGGAAATTGGTTTAGTAACTGATGCGGGAACGCCTCTGGTATCTGATCCCGGTTGGAGGTTGGTAAAACGATGTTACGAAGTAGGATTACAAATTACTGCTTTGCCGGGGCCGAGCGCGATTATAAACGCACTAGTATTGTCTGGTTTGACGACTGATAGGTTTATATTTTTGGGCTTTTTGCCAAAAAAAGATGGCAGTCGAAAAGCACTATTAGAGAAATTTAAAGATAGTAGTATGACTTGTGTTGCTTACGAATCTCCTCACCGGTTGGAAGTTTTAATTGACGACTTAGAAAGATTTTGGGGTGTTGAGGTGGAAATAGCTGTATGTAGAGAAATGACAAAGAAATTTGAGGAGATTATCAAAGGAAAACCGGTTTTTGTTCGAGAAAAAATAGCAGCTAGTGTTGACCGTGGCGAATGTGTGGTAGTTTGGAAATAATTTATTTTTTTCTGAATTTTCTTTTTTCAGCCCAATGAACGATTTGGCGGGTATGGTCGATGACATCGGGACTAACTGAGACACTGGTAATTCCCCATTTGACTAATTTTTCGACTAAATCTGGATGATTACTGGGTGCCTGACCGCAGATTGAAGAGGTTATCCCCCGTTTTTTAGCCTTTTTAATAATTCGGCGTAATGACCAGAGTACAGCCGGGTCCATCTCGTTAAAATCGTGGGCTACTTCGCTATTATCACGATCCAAACCAAGGGTTAACATGGTCAAATCATTGCTGCCTATAGAAATACCATCAATACCAACATCAATAAATTTATCGAGCATTATGACATTGCTGGGTATTTCGACCATCATATAAAGCTTAAAAGTAGGTGAACGAAGTAGTCCAGCGGCGGCGATAATTTTTTTGACCTCTAATAACTGCCTCGGAGTGCGGACAAATGGAATCATCAAATAAAGATTTTTAAGCCCAAAAATATTGCGGACCTTTTTAATGGCTTCAAGTTCCATCTGAAAAACATCGGGAGTGCTAATGTAACGGGCAGCACCACGGAATCCAAGCATGGGATTGGGTTCTTCCGGCTCATAAAGTTTGCCGTATTTTAGGAATCGATATTCGTTAGTTTTAAAATCAGAGGCACGATAAATGACTGGCCGAGGATTAAAACTGGAGCAAAATTTTTTAAGTTCGGTAGCAAGTTCATTAATAAAAATATGTTGTTTATGTTCAGCGATCATGTGTTTAGGGTGAACTCCGATGTTGGCCATCATGAACTCTGCACGTAGCAACCCAATACCATCAACGTGTTGTTTGGAAATTTCAGCGGCTAAATCCGGTTCACCTAAATTGACATAAACATGAGTGGCGGTTTTTAGTTCATCGGAACTTATTTTAGTTTTGGTTTGGTCAATTTTTTGAGTAATAGCTCCTTTCCAAATTTCTCCAGTAGTACCATTTAAAGTGACAATATCACCGACTTTAAACATTTTGGTAGCGGTGTTGGTGCCGACAACACAAGGGACTCCCAGCTCCCGACTGACAATGGCGGCATGTGATGTTTGCCCACCTTTGTCGGTAATAATACCGGCGACTTTTTTCATAGCTGGAACAAAATCGGGAGTAGTCATTTCGGTAACAAGTATTTGACCTTTTTTGGCTTTACCGACGTCGCGCGGATTATTGATGATAACGACGTCACCAGTAGCAGTACCGGGACTGGCTGGTTCGCCTTTTAGATCGGCATTTTGAGAAATTACTTTTTGATCATCCAGTGTTTTTTGGTTGGACTCGATGGTGGTGATCGGCCTGGTTTGGACGATAAAAATATTACCTTTTTCAATGGCAAATTCAATATCCTGTGGGTGATGGTAATGGTCTTGGAGTTTTTGACCGATTTTGGCAAGCTTTATAACTTGGGCGTCGGTTAATTTCCAGGCCTTTTGTTTAGAAACCGGGACAGCTACTTCTTTGGTTTCGTCGCTGGTTTTAGTTAACATCACATCCTGATTGACCTGGTTTTTGGAAGCGATAGTCCAATCGTGTTTGGTGACAATGTATTGATCCGGAGTAATTTTACCCTGGACTATATATTCTCCGAGCCCCCATATGGCTTCAATGACGATTTTGGTTTTATCGTTACTGACCGGGTTTACGGTAAACATAATACCGGAGATGTCAGATTCAACCATTTTCATGATTGGAACGGCAATGCCGACTCTAAAATGATCGTAGTGCTTTTTTTGGCGATAAAAAATTGATCGTGGCGTAAAGAGTGAAGCCCAGCAATCGCGAACACGGGAAACAACGTTTGATTCACCAATAACATCGAGATATGTTTCTTGTTGTCCGGCAAAGGAAGCGTCAGGTAAATCTTCGGCAGTAGCGGAAGAGCGAACGGCCAAGATC
>JAKAFM010000010.1 GCA_021817905.1 bacterium
CCGTCACTCCCGTCACCCAGCTTATTAATCGTCTGATACGCAAATGTGTAGTCTCCGTTGAAAGTATAGGTCCTCTTTTCTTCCACTCGCATCGAACCATCGGTTTTCACTTCGGCGGTAATCATTACCGGCCCGATTGTATACGATTTTGCTGCTGCACTCTTAATCGAAACAGACCAAAACAAAACACCAACCACCAATCCCCACCATATTCGCTTCACCCTTTGATTATATCCAAATAGTTGATTCGATTCTCACTTACGTTATCATTGCGATTACCTGTCTGGGACTGGTAATGTTACCCCGTTTATGTGCTCCACCATTAGTAAATTTTTCCTGAACATCCTGATCAGTCGTTAAATTATGTGCCTCTGTTATTCCGTTGATGGTCTTAAAAGTCACCACTGCTCCTGGGTCACGACCCTGGCTTCCCGACCATAACACTTGTAAATGTAACTTTTGTTGTAGTCTGTGCAAAGTTGTTAACATCTCCGCTGCTGTGTAACCGTCCCAACCGCTGACTTCTCGTCTTTTGCCATCTATCATAATGTGACTTCTGCCTGGGATATGAATTGTCACTAATTGGTTAGTATCATTTACCCCGAAAAGAAGATGGTTGTAGCATCCGGGCTTCAGACCTTTTACACTAATTATCTTATCGGTAATAACTAAATCATCCATAAATTCGGCATCACCCCCGTACACCGGATCATCAGCAAAGGCCTTCCTCATTGCCTCAGGGCTATTTTGCCAACTTCCTTCTGGAGGTTTGAAACTAATTGGTCGCCCTTCCCGCAATGCTTGATATAACTCTTTTCCTCTTCCTTCACGTACCATTTCCACAGTTTGACGCATCAATAGCGTCTCTGGGGTCACTTCCTCACCTCGCACCACTGGCAATCTTATATAATGCCTTGTATCTCCAATAAGTTGATCAAAAAATGCTTCTTCAGTCAATACTTCTCCGTCAATGATTAAGCATGGTTCTGCCGCCATTCCATAAACTATTTGATGTTGTTCACATAGATGTCGCAAGTCTTGTTCGTTATCAAAACCAAAAGTTACTGTCTCGCCTACTTCATCAGTTCCAATCAGTTGTCTTCGTTTATTGCGGTAAGCTTCTGAAGCCTTTATATCCGTAATAGTTTGGGGAAAATCTATTACTGCATAAAAACCATTTTCATCCCTTATCACTTCAAGTGATCCATCGTTAAAATGTAATCCCGATAGTTGTAAATATACACCTTCCATAGGAATTTTAGGATCAATCTGTTCAATTAGTCCAAAAAGATTTTCATCATTTGGTAAATTAGGTACTTCATCATTAATTCGTGCAATCACACTTTTAACTCCATCACTACTTCCGGCCGCCGGCGCCCCCGCTATTGCACATTCACTTCCATATACCGCGTGTATCCGCTTAAGTAAAAACGGGTCATTATCATCGGTTATTAATGGAGGAACCAGGTTATACTCGGCTCCAAACACGTGGATTACCCATGTACCTCCTGATTTTCTATGTAGACCTTCAAGTGCTGCCTCTGTCTTTTTGCTTTGATACTCATAACACACCACCTTTGACAGCCCCAAAGGCGATTCGATTTTCTTTAAATTTAGTTCTTGTTTTGATTCTTCACTTGGTAATAGTTGATCCTTGTTATTCATCTTTCGATTATAAAACTATTTATCCAATTATCACTAGCGACTCTTCTGCTCGAGTGATCCCGGTATACAACCACCTCCGCCACATTTCTTCATCCATTTTTCCAAACCGTTCTTCAAACAGAATAACCTTTTTTGCCTGCGATCCCTGAGCTTTATGAACCGTCAACGCATAACCAAAATCAAACAAATCTCCTTTCATGGTTACTCCGCGTTTCTGAGTAAAATTCATTCCTACTCGATTATTAAATTGTGCCGAGAGTATCAAACCATTATACAAATCCACTTCACCATCCATCATGATGTGTGCACTATACCATTCATCATTTTTTTTACTGATTTGAAATATTGATCCCAACATCCCATTATAAATTTCTTTTCCGTGATTATTTCTCAAACAAATTACCCGGTCATTGGCCTGGGGAATTTGACTCTCAAAACCAAGACTTGTCCGAATAAAGTGATTAAGTTTTATTCGCGTCTGATTGTATCCACAGAGTAATAAGGTCTCCCGGTTAAATTGTGAAAGTATCTCTTCCACCTCGTTACCGGTTTCCGGTTCGCTGCGTGCCAATTTTTTTACCCCTCTACCATATACCCCGGGGCTAATTTTTCCTTCCGTTCTTGCCAAAAATGATAGTCCAATGATGGGGTTATCTTTGGCTTGGCGATGAATTTCCTCCAACACAAAATCAGGTTTCGTCATCAAATTAAAATTTCCATTAATTGGCGGCAATTGGCCATGGTCGCCAACAGCAATAATCGGCACTTGGTAAGACAATAAATCATCCCAAATAACCCCATCTATCATTGATGCTTCATCTACAATAATCAGATCAGCCTTCATATATTCTTGCCGTTTCCATCCAATAATTTCTTTAGTGTTTTCATCCACCATTGGTGAATAGATAAGCGCATGAATAGTTCCGACGCTATCATTTTCAAATAAAGCTTTATGGTCAATTAATTTTTGTTTCAATACTCTCGTCGCCTTACCGGTATAACTACAGAAAGCTACCCGCAAATCCTTATTTTGCTTATGTAAATTTGTTCGTAACAATGCCATCAATGTCGATTTTCCCGTTCCCGCAAACCCACCTAAAGTTACATACTTTCGCGCTTTTTGGGTTGAATAGAACCATCCGGTTAAATTTTTCAAGGCAAAGGTTTGGTCGGCAGACAAATCCATCGTTACCCATTATAGCCTTTCGCTCTTATATCTTTCCCACCAGCTCAATCCCAGGTTTCAAGGTTTTCATTCCTGGTTTCCATGAAGCTGGGCAAACTTCACCATGATGCTCAGAAACATATTTTGCTGCTTCTAGTTTACGTAATATTTCCTCAATACTTCTCCCGATATCATTACTATGTATATCCATGGCTATCAACTTTCCTTCCGGGTTAATAATAAACGTTCCTCGCAACGATAATCCTTCACTTTCGATATAGGTCCCCATCGTCCGGCAAAAAGTTCCCGTTGGATCAGCTGCCATCGGGTAGCTGATTTGTTTGATCGCGCTTGAAGCATCGTGCCATGCCTTATGTACATATTTAGTATCAGTTGACACACTCATTACCTCGGCATCTAATTTCTTAAAATCCTCATAATGGGCTGCCGCTTCTTGTAATTCAGTTGGACAGACAAAAGTAAAATCAGCCGGGTAAAAAAGCAACACTAACCATTTTCCCCGATAATCACTTAATTTCACGCTTTTAAAATCTTCCACCTGGAAAACATCAAGTGTTATCTCTGGTAACATTTCGTTTATCATCAACATCCCTTCATCTTAGCCAAAAAACACTCCAAAAGCAACAAAGTATCCCCACAGTCTTTTCCCAGTCAGTACTCAGTATAATTAGGTTAAACTATGACTATGAAAAATTTTGTTGTCGTTGGCGCCTCTGGCGATCTTGCTAAAAATTATATTTTCCCGGCTCTTTCAAATCTCTACAAAACCGGCACCGAATTTAATTATTACGGCTTTGGTCGAACCGATTTTACCCCAGATCAATTTTCCCAAATTGTTACCATTGCCACCGATAATCAACAATTATCGGATCGATTCCTCTATGTTACTGGCAACTATGATCATGCCGGCTTTGCCGCTCTTAAGGGTAAATTAATAAACCCCGATTCTATTTTTTATCTTGCCATTCCCACTTCTTACGAACTAGTTTCGGCAATATTAACCTCACTTCATGACCTTCACCTAGTTACTCCTGACTCTATGGTTGTTATTGAAAAACCATTCGGCACAGACTTAGCGTCCGCCAAATTGCTAATGGATCGTATTAAAAATACCATTGGCTACAGTCGTGTTTTTCTTGTTGACCATTATTTAACCAAAGAATTAGTTAAAAATATCATTACCCTCCGTTTCGCTAATCCTATATTTCAAAATCTCTGGAGTAATAAATTTATCAAAGATATCACTATTGTCGCCACTGAAACTAAAGGGATTGATGATCGTGGTCAGTATTACGATAAAACTGGTGCTATCCGTGACGTCATTCAAAACCATTGTCTTCAGTTGGCTTCACTTATTACCATGTGTCAGCCTGAAGCGTTCTCTCCACATGATTTCGTTAAAGAAAAAATGAGCACCCTCAAAAATATGCGCCTTTTCCTTGACGACTTTGATTCCTCAGTCTCTATTGGTCAATATCGAGGTTACCGACAAGAAAAAGGTGTTGATCCCCAGTCAACGACAGAGACCAAAGCTGAACTTATTTTTGAAGTCGACAAACCCCAATGGCGAGGCGTCCCCATAAAGATCATTACCGGTAAAAAATTAAGTCAAAAACGCACCGAAATTCAGGTTACTTTTCGTCAAAATCTAGACTGTTTATGGGGAGATAAATGTGTTCTTTTACCTCCAAATCGTCTCACCATCAATATCTTCCCTTCAAACGAAATCCGGCTCACCATTAATTCCGAGTTTAATCCCGCTCAAAATCTTCCCACCGCTGTCGATCTTCGTCTCGGCTATACCGACGAGAATCAGGTAATTCGAACAGCTTATGAAAATGTCATTGCCGACATCGCCGCCGATATTCGCATCAACACCCCTTCCTATCAAGAAATTATTGCTCAATGGCAACTAATTGACCCTATCGTACATCATCCTAATTTCGTCGCTAAGCTAAAAGAATACTAAGTGTAATAAATGGTCATTATTTTCGTATTACTAGTGTCGACACATTATTCATTTTCCCTTTTTTATGAAAACAAAATATCTACTTTCTGCCGCCGCACTTTTAGTTGTCGCTACGGTCAGCCTTCCGATCGCCCAAGTTTTTGCTCAAACACCCAGTCCTATGGTTACTTCTGTATTTAAAAAGCACTTTTTTAATCGTTTCCGAATCGGTACCATCTCGGCAATTAACGGCTCAATTATAACTTTAACAGCCAGGGATGGCAAAAACTATACCGTAGACACCACTGCGTCTACTAAATTTATTCGTCACTTCGGAGGTCTAAGTCGTCTTTCGGAATTTTCAGTTAACGACAAAATCCTAGTTTTTGGTTCGCTCGATACTAACACCAACACTATTACTGCCAAACGAATTCGTGATTATGCTATCCAAAAGTTTAATGGCACTTTTGTTGGTTTAGTTACTGCTAAGGAAGCTACCAACATTATCCTTAAAACGCATCGTGGCACCCAGGTTGCTATCTTTGACGCCAACACCACCTTTGTTAATCGTCATGGTAAAGCGATAACTTTTTCCACAATCACGGTTGGCGATCGACTTCGTTTATCAGGAACATGGGACAAAACCTTAAACAAAATAACTGAAATCAAAAAGATCTGGGATCTATCCCAAAAATAATAAATTAGCCCACGTCATACCCCCTCTCCGTATAGTACGTGGAGGGGGCTTTATTATTTAAAATAAATGATTAATTCCACCGCTAATGGTCTCAGTGTCGATCTCTTCGTTTTGCTTGCCATCATCTCCTCTTGATTACCCTTGGTAGCTATCTTTTTGAAAAAATCCAAGTTTAACTCGACAAACTCCTACTATCTGCTATCATTAATCTAGGTGAACACAAATAAAGCCTTATTGTTCGGTCTCCTTATTGTTATCACCGTTATTCTGGTTGTTACTAACCGCTACCGGGTAATTCCAACCGATATTAATGGCGAAACATCCGACACTTTAGACACTACCATCAATCCCAAAAGTACCCCCGTCAAGGTCACTATTAGTGCTGACAGTATTAAGTTATCCCCTAAAAATATTATTATTAACCAAGGTGATCAAGTCCAGTTAACTCTAAAAAGTGTTAATGGCCTTCACCAGTTAATCGTCGAAGGATTATCGGTTTCTACTCCCGATATTTACGATAACCAGTCACAGACGATTGCCTTTGTCGCTACCCAGAAAGGCATTTTTCAATATTACTGCAAGTATCATAAAGATATGGGTATGACTGGCAACTTAATTGTCCGATAACTAAATCAGTTTTTCCACTTGTTCCATTTTATTTTCCGGCAAATAAAACTTTCTTGACGGTTTTAATTCCTCTATAAACTCCGGAGTATGACTCACCACTACCATTGCTCCTTTGTAGAGTTTTAGTGCCTCCAAAATCAGCCGTTGCGACAAAACATCTAGATAGGTAGTTGGTTCATCCAGTATTAATAAATTGTAGTGTTGAACCAAAAGCAGAGCTATTGACAATCTTGTCTTCTCTCCACCAGAAAGTGACGCCACTCTCTGGAAAACCTTATCCCCTGAAAATAGAAAACGTCCTAGATGCGATCGTAACACTCCTTCTTCCCCGCTATATTTTTCTTTTAAAGTTTCCAGGAGTGTTTTGTTCATATCCATGGTCTCAAACTCTTGGGAATAGTAACCAATTGCCAGTTTGGCATCTTTTTCAATTTCCCCACGATCTTTCTCTGTCATCCCCATAATTACCTTAATCATAGTACTTTTTCCCGCGCCATTAGGTCCTACCAAAGCAATTCGTTCCCCTCGTTTAATATCAAAATGTATTCCTTCCAAAATTTTATGGGAACCATAAGATTTATGAAGATTACGAATAATCAAAGGTACCTCTCCTACCCATGCCGGTTCGGGTAATCTGACTTTAATTTTTTTGGCTACCAGCGGCATCGGTGGCAAACGCTCCTCCATTTTTTCAATCCGTTTTTCCAACTGCAAGCGCTGCCTAACACCCTTTTCTGATTTTACATGCGACATTTTAAGCCATCCCTCTTTCATTCGCTCAATATGCTTTTGTTCGACGTGAATGTGTCGAACCAACAACGCTTCTTTTTCTGACTTTAATTTTTCAAAACTTGAATAATTACCAGTATATTCTTCAATTTTTTTTGTTTGTAAATTTATTTCTAAAATCTTATTAATCTCGCCGTCCAAAAGAGCTAAATCGTGAGAGATAATTACCAATGTTTTGGAATACTTTCCCAGAGCCTGAGCAAGCCATTGTTTACCAGATATGTCCAAAAAATTTGTCGGTTCATCCAACAACAAAACCTCCGGTTCCATTAAAAGCGCCCGTGCAATTGCTAATTTTGTTTTCTGTCCACCACTTAAATGCGCAGGCATTGCTTCCAACGTCAGTTGTGACATTTCCAATCTTGCTAATATCCGTGACATCTCGTAATCTTGTTTTTGACGGTGTGGATCAAGATAGCTTCTAATCGTTTCCGCTTTTTCCATATCCGGGTCGTGTTTTACCTCTTGAGGAACCCAAACTGCCTTTCCTGAAACTTCAATTTTTCCCTCATCAGGGGTCTCCTGGCCGCTTAGAAGCTTAAACAATGTCGATTTTCCTGAACCATTAGCTCCTACTAGTCCCACTTTGCTATTTTTAGTCACATAAAAACTTACCCCATCAAAAAGAGGTTCTCGACCATAAGAATAGGACAAATCTTTTACCAATATCACCTCAACATTGTAGCATTTCAGCCCCCCAACTACTTTTTGATTCCTGTATAGACCACTTCCATCAAGATGTTATCTGGAGTTGCAAACATAATCTGGTAATAAGTTTGATCATTACCAGCACTAAATTCAGGGCGATGTCGCGGTGTTTCAAACAACATCTGTACCCCCATTTTTTCCAACCCTATTCTAATTATGTCCACCTCATCTTGCTCTTTCACTTTAAACGATAGGTGATTAATCCCAATCTCGTCATAATCAGGTTTAATATTACTTTTTGAAGCCGTAAACCAAATATCCATACCCTCACTTTTAAAACCCGCCACCGCCTTATCCTCAAAAATAACATTCCATCCCAGCATTGCCATAAGTTCTTTATAAAAAGCAATATTAGTGTAATCAATATTAACTTGCAGATGGTAAAAAGTTGATTTCATACTTCAATTCTAGCAGTTTATCAATCTTAATATACGTTATGGACAATAATCTCCAGGCAAAAAGTTCACGTTTTGCTATAAAAACAAGCCATTTTCCGTCAATAAATAGACCTACACAATTCTGCACTTTGCCAAACAATCATGTACCCGCATTTTAATATATTCGTTAAAAATAATATTAATTCCATAATCAGTCTCGTACCATTTAGTCTTTGACACTTGGTTATCAGGCTCCATTAGGGCATTCGAATTGAACAATGTTGTTCCCACTGGTAAATATTTCTCCATTACCATCCATGCTCTTTTTTGCGCATACCAGTTAATTATTAAAATCATTTTTCCAAAAGTAATATGTTTCTCATCCATCAAGTTAAGGCTTCTTCGGCAATTATCAGCGATTGTAATACTGTTTGGTTCTATAAAAATACAATCTTCCGGGACTCCCTCCTTGATGGCAATTTTTTTAAACGTTAACGCTTCAGGCTTATATTCTTGATAGATAGGGTGCCCACCACTTATCCAAATCTTTGGCGCCCATCCAGCTTTCCACAATGCAACCGCCTTCTGAATCCGTCCAACATTCTTTCCACCAAAAACAAAAATAAAATCACTTTTTTCCAGCGCATCCTCTTGTCCTAGATATGCTGTTATTTTTTGAAGTAAGCATTTAAAATTAGTATCGCCACTTTTTATCTTTTCTAAAGTTAATGGCCCAATAGTCTCTTTTGATGTATTACCTTTTTCAAGTATCTGCACAATATCATTGTTAATAGTAAAAGGATCAGTTCCGATTCCGACTTCTTCTAACCACTTATTTGCCAATGAATAATCTACCAGATTAATATCTCTTTTCTCTTCTACAATTGGTCTTTTTACCTCGGTTTCCAAAATTGCCATTAATTCATCGTAGTCAGAGAATTGGGAGGCATTTGTTCTTTTCGAGACAAAATTTTTCACAGTCCATTATAACTCCCCGTTACATTATGAGCAGGTAATGTACTCAAGATTTCTTAGTCCATTCTTTTACTTCAACACTTCCAAACTTCTCTATAGTCAGAAAATGATCCAAAAGATAGCGATTAAGTAGTGGTAAGTCATTGACAGTCAAACCGCCAAAATTCTTGTTAGGATCATAAAGAACTAAAGCTTTCGGGTCTTTTTGTAAATCAGTTATCATTTGTCTTTGGTACTCATTGCTAAAAAAACCATAAGGGGTGTCAATACTGGTAGTGTTTTGCCGATCAGTTAAAAAATAAATTTCTGGCATCCACGGATATGCAAAGAGCTTAATGTCAGCTGGCTTATTTTTAATATAAGCAATTATAGCGTCGCTGTCTTTTATGTTAATTGACTGGTCAACAGCAATACCCCACCGTGGTGATTGATAGGTTATCGATGATCCTGGTATTTTTCCATAGGATTGCAGCTTTAGAAGCTGGTTGTTTACAAAATCATTATAAAAAATATCTCTATTTAAAACCATCCCAAAGAGCAATAATACTCCCACAAAAACTAACACTGAATACTTAACGGTTGTTTGCACTAAGTAACCAATAAGCAAAATCGCAATCAGAAGCGGGAAAAGTAAATGCCACCAGTCAGATCGGGCCAACGCTGTTCTAAAAAGCAATACACCCATTAAACTTAAAACAACAAATAAAGAATTAGCTGGATATTTACGACCTCCTTTAAAATAGTTACTAACTCCCCACAATAAAGACCCAACTAAAACCAATTGGCATCCTTGCCACCACATCTCTGTCGAACCCAAAAAACTATTAATCATTCTCCCTTCAAGTAAGGGTGATAATGCCAACCGATCAGCTGACAGATTAAAATAACCATCAGTAAACGCCTTTATGTAAAAGCTTATTTCTTTAATCATAGGTAATAACGCCCCACCGAGAGCAAGCCCAATAGCCACCGGAGCAAAAATCAACAATACTCCCATCAAGAAGTAGGAAAGAGTTTTAATAGCCTTTAATCTTTCTGAGATAATAATGAATATAGTTATCGCCAATAATGATACTATTCCTACTTCTATACTAGTAAGTAATGATAATCCCGCAGCTATTCCAACAATCAAAAGCCATCTCTTTTTATGATCTTTAAAGTATTCAAAAAGTGGTAATAAGGGCAACAATCCCAATGCCACTCTTATCTCTACATTATTTTTAATTATTCCAGTACTTATTGCCATCACCATCACTAAAACAACCGTAGTCCCAAGATTACTCGGTATCAGTTTTCTAATTACCCCATAAAAAATAATAAATGCCAATATTTGTAGAAGGTGAAAATATAGTTTTACTTTTGCCACACTTACCCCCATAAGAACAACAAAATACTTCAACCCCCACAATAATAATGGCGGGTGATAAACCATAAAGTCTTTATAAATAATTTGTTGGTGCAAAAGTCGTTCCAACCAACCTAGCCAAAATCCTTCTTCCACTGAATCCAATGGGGACCAATAATACAGGGGGTTAAACGCTACCACTATTATCATAACCAATGGATATAAGCGATAGAGAAATCGCTCCATATTTTTTTTACTTTTAAAATCAATTTTTTCAGAAATAACAATACTTACTATCGTTATCACTCCTAAAATCGCCAACCAATATAGGTCACCTGGTTTTAAAATAAACAAACTCAAAATAAGATGTCCGGGATTTTGCAAAAACTTAAAAGGTAACAGATGATAGACAAGTGGTAATAATAATAAGACAAAAAGTGACCACACTAGTGAATAGTTAACCCGCTGCATTAATTGCATTATCACCAATCCTGCCAGTATCCCATTAGCCAGCAAATATCGATTAAAACTAATCTTTTTAACCGCTAACTTTGATAACATAAAAGTCCAAAACAAAATCTGAAAAAATCCAAAAAAAACTAACATCATTCCTCCTGAATAACCCACAAAAGTTACCTGAAGGTAAAATAGTAATGCCACCCCCAAATAAAACCACCGATAAAATGTGCTCGATTTTTTTTGCAGACGTCCTAACCACCATTGTCCACCAAATAAAATCAAGGAAATCACCAACAACAATTCATACCCCACAATATCAACTGACTTTGCTTGCGCCAATGCTACACTAAAACCTGGAATAGTAGTTATTAATGTTGGTGAAAAAAGATTGATTGGCCCTGATTTATTGATTAGCTGCAAAATAATTTTATCCAGACCCAAAGAGAAAAAAAGTGTCCCCACTAACAGCACGATGTCCATGGCACAGTATAACAGACAATAAACACTTCTAGCCCGCTCCTCCATATCTCCTGTCAATTAACTGATATAATACAAGTGTAAGTTATGTTCCAGAAATTGTTCTATACATTAACCAACACTGTCCTTGCCATTATCGAATTTCTTCTCAGTTTTAGAATCATTCTCAAATTCTTTGGTGCTTCCGCGTCCGCACCTTTTGTTTTCTGGATTTACGAAACGACTCAACCCCTGTTGAAACCATTCATTGGTGCATTTCCTTCTCCTCGAGTCGAAGGCGGATTTATAATCGAATTCTCCTCACTTTTTGCATTAATAGTTTTTGCCTTTATCGGCTATTTAATTGACAATCTATTGCTTCAAATAAAACACCAACCCTCTAAAAACTAATTAAGTGTTTCAAAGTATCCTTTCATTTGAACTGTTTCAAAATAGTGGCTTAATGTAATTGGATCATTAAGTTCTCCTTGGTAAATTTTGCTATCATAATCTATGAAAATATACCCATCCATGAACAAAAATAATACCGCCCTGTTAGTTATCGACCCCATCAATTCCTGTGCCCATGAAAAATGTGAAACACCTGAATGGAATATTCACTTTACTAAAATCCGTCAAATGCTACCCAAACTTGAAAATTTTCTTAATGACTACCGTCAAAAAATCGGTGGTTTAGTTGTTATTACCACCATTACTCCCTGGAACAAGGAAAATCTCCCAAACAATATTAATGAGCTGTATACCGACCCTTCCGCCTATTATTATTCAGACGACACCAGCGGCTTTGATGAACAATTTTATAAAGTTAAGCCAGACAATTCGGATATAATTTTAACCAAAAATACCTATGATTCATTTTCCAATGGCCAGCTGGATAAATTATTTATGGAAAAGGGGATCAAGTATGTTGTTGTCACCGGGGTATTTACTGATGGTTGTGTTTTAGCTTCAATCGTAAGCGGTTTTTCGAAAGGCTACAATTTTGTTATTCTTAAAGATCTTGTTGAAACTACCGACAGTTCAACCCGTCAGCAGCTTCAGAAACTTCTCATAGAATACACCTTTCCAGTTATGTACGGTCGGACAATTTCTTCAAACGAGTTATTTGAGGAAATTAGTAGCTAATACAAAATAAGTTCATGAGTATAGCATTGGTCGGAGGTGTTGCTCTTTCATTTGAACCCCTGTTGGAAATTTTGGCTCATTTCTACCATCTAACTTCGTGACTGCGCTAGTGTGTTGATGTAACCAGTCTGCTGCGGCGTAAATACTGTTTCTTTCACAAAAGCATCTTTATTCGGGCTGTATATTAATACATCGCTTGCAATTGATGCTAAAAATTTAGGATCCTTATTGGCTTTTGATTCAATAGCAATATATTGATTGGTGACCGGATAAGGCAAAAGAAAATAATCCACTGGATATTGGCGTATTTTTCCGTTGTCAGGAACTTTTTCCAGTAAAGTTCGAATCAATGTAAATCGACCCGGTTCGCTTAATCTTGAAAAGAGTGCTTCCTCCAAATATCCCTCGGGATCTTTGATAATAGGTTTATCTCTCGTTTCGTCAGTTCTAATCATCATAATTCGTTTGACTAATGCTGGATCGCGAACAAATATAAGTAGGTCGATATCAGCCGGTGATTTAATACCTCGAGCTAAACTGCCATAAATCCCCATCTTAGCCACTGCCGATTCATGCGAAAAAATTCTGCCTAACTCTAATGCTTTATCATAAAGAGTTTGACGGTCAAAACTAGATTCAGAAGAAATTATTACTTCATTTGTTTTAACGTCAGTAGTCATATATAAAACAGTATTTTAAACTATAATAGCTGGTAATAAGAAAGAGTTGTATCCCGTCTACTACCTCTCATTTAGTTTTAAACCAACAACTTACCGAAATATACGGAAAATACACTTTTTCACAAGGTAACCTGTCTGGCGGAGGAGGTGCACTTCTATTTAATCTACTATTTGAAACCTACAAATACACGGATATGTTCTACTATTTCTTAAAAAGTGGAAATAAAAAAAACATGAGAAATAGAACTAACCAAAGCATTGTAATATTTTTCAACCCCTTTTGCTCTCCAAAAAAGTCTTTTATACCGACTAAATTCAATAAACCTTTTAATATAAAAAATCCAATTAATGCAACCGGAATAATTACAATATCCATTACAAGATTAGCTGTAATAATATGCCCCGCGTCTAATTCGGTTCCTGCCATGACCCTATTTCTAAATGTAATTATAAATACCCCAAAAATCCATAAAATCACCCAAAGTAACAAAGGATGCTTTTTCTTCATGAACAATTCTCTCCAAAAGGACGAATATTAATGTGTTCTTTTGAAATCATTATTACATAGATCTAACGGTTTGTCTATAAATATTAGAAAAGCGGAGCAGGTGGGTCTGGAACCTTGGTATCCTCATAACACCTACTTTTACCATTTCTCATTCTACCCCAACTTAGTGTTTGAAATTTGCTTATTTTCTCATTCACAATTATGATTATTTATCATGGTTAATTCTGAAGTTTTTATTTCTTCTTCATCTGTTGTGTCGACTCCCGTAACCGCTCCTATAACCCCAAATGATCCGATTGCCCCCCTGTTTTTAGCCATCGTCCGATTGGTTTGAGTATCTTACTTTTATTATTAATCGGATGCTTCCTTTACCGGACCATAGCTTCCATTGTTGTAATCGCAGTTTTAACTAATTCGGTTGCTCAAAGCCATGGTCTTTTACCAATATTTTCACTTGCTCCGTTAATTTGTATTTTCCCGATCATTGGTGCAGTAACAGTGGTGTTTTTAATCTACCTTTTCCTTAAAACAACAGACTTTTCGGTTAGTAGTTATAAATTTCTATTAACTTCTTTGATTGTTGCTCCTTTGTTATATACATTGCTGATTTATCTTTTGCTGTCACAAGCCCAAACAGTTTATTCAGCCAGCAGCTTGGATACAAGCAGCAGTCCTCTAAATTCCATGATGCCTATTTTTTCGTCGGTATTAAACGAAATTAATCTATTTTCATTAGTCACTTTATTGGTGGTTAAAAAAAAGAAAGATCTTTTTACTAATCCTCCGTCAAACCTAAGTCAGTTGAAAAAAGTAATCTTGGTGGTTTTGGGATTAGTTATCATTTTGCCTAGTTTTAGTGAAACATTTACAGTTATTCGAAGCAGTTTGTATCCAGACACTAATTTTACCCAGGTCCGCAAGGAAGTTGGTTACAATCTTTATTCGCCATCTAGCTTAGCCCAAGGGCAAGAAATTGCCACTCAGTATTATATAGATGAGAAAAATTCTCTAAAACTGCCGAACCCGACAGTAAGAGTTGCCTTTGATATTCCCCTTAAGGAAAGATTGGCTGGTTATAAATCAAAGGTAATAATCTTAAACCAAAGTTTAGTTCCAAGTGATTTTAGTCTTTCTTCATATTTGAGCAATCAATTCCCAAACACGTATCCTGAGAAAGCAACAATTTCGACAGCAGCCAACAAAGAAGGGTTTGTAGTCATCAAGACAGCAAAATATTTATACTTTGTGACTTCCGATAACATTTTGATCAACATCTCGGCAATAAGTCCGCAAATAAGTGCCCAAGACTTGGTCGAGTTAGCGGACTCATTGAAATAAATACTCAATGCCAATATTTGAGCGGAGCAGGTGGGTCTGGAACCTTTCTATCCCTATAACACCCTGTCTTATTTCAAGATTCCAATAATTTTTTCAGTACGAAACAAGAACCAATAGGTTCTTATTCTACCCTTCCTTTCTGCCTAAATGAGACAAATAAGACACTATAAAAAAGTAGTGTCTAAAAATTATGATCTAGATTGAACAAGTTTGTTACTCAAAATCAATTTATTCCAAATTCTTTTAATAAAACTTTCATTTTTTCCATTTGGTGTGGAAAGACAAAATACACTGAAAGTTCATCGGGAAATACCCACTTAACTTCTCTAATCTCTTCTTTTTGCGTCTTTATCTCACTTTCTTCACCTGTAAATTTAACTAGGAATTGAGTTCTTTCTTGACCCCTGAAAAATTGCTTCTTTTCTGATATTCTTTTATTTATCACATCATCCGGCCATTCATAACGATCTATTTGCTTGCTGGTTTTAATCACTTCAAATTTATCGCTACCTAATTCTTCACTTAATTCTCTTACTATAGCTACTTCCGGCTTTTCTCCTTCTTCAATTCCTCCACCAGGAATATCCCACTCGTTATCCTTATAGCTTCTTTTTTGAACAATAAGGATTCGTCCGTGCTTATCTAATATTGCTGCACTTGTGCTTTGCCTGTAAGTCAAATTATCACGAGTAATTTTCTGAGTAATAGTCATAAACAATCGTTTAATTGAATTACTCAATTATAACCCAATCATTGGTATATAATTGACCTATAAATGTACATAATCTACTTAGCCGGTAA
Source organism: bacterium (assembly GCA_021817905.1). GTDB lineage: Bacteria > Patescibacteriota > Microgenomatia > UBA12405 > UBA12405 > JAMCSD01. The sequence continues at coordinate 15,706 of JAKAFM010000010.1, forward strand.
TAGTATCAACAATAAAACTTGGACTGAAAAAGTTAAAGCCAAGTTTGATTCATTTTCCACTGGCGATATTCTGTATTACGATCACTGGCAAGCCGGAGAAAAATGGATAAATTTAGAAAGAGAGTCTAAAAAATTAGCAGAATTGGTTAAAGACAAAATAAATTATTTTGTTTTTGCTAAATCAATCGGGTCGGTTTTAGCGTTGAAAAATATCTATGAAGGTATTCTGAATCCAAAGAAAATGGTGATTTGTGGTTTACCCTATCGAGCCGGAAAAGAAGAATTTAAAGAAATCGACGAATGTCTAAAGACGCTTAAAGTACCAACAATGTTTATTCAAAATGAATTTGATCCGGTATATGGTTTTGATGAATTAGCCAAAGTTTTGGCGAATAATAGTCCGAATGATTATCATCTGATTAAAAAACCGGGCAATAGCACTCACGATTATGAAGATTATGAAAATCTTATTAAACAAGTGAAAATCTATTTCGGTGATGAAGACAAACAAGTCCACTTAGAGAAAATCTATAAAACCCTCGATTTTGTGGCCAAAAAACTAAACACACTAAATATCAAATGGCTCCTTGGTGCCAGCGGAGCTTTGATGGTTCATGGAGTAAAAATCGCACCCTGGGACTTGGACATATTAACTCCTTTTGAAAATATTAAATTATTAAAAGATGAATTTAAAGAATATTTTGTCAGTGAGGATGAGGATGGATTGCTTTTGAAAATTGGTGATATTGAAGTTGAAATAATAAAATTAGATGACTTGGGAAATCCGGCTCCGACTTTATTTCAGGATAATTTAATCCCGGTTAATCCTTTGGAAGACGAGCTGTATTTTTATGAACAAAGACCGGGAAGAGAAAATACAGTGAGGTTAATAAAAGAAAAATTGAAAAATGACAAATAAAACCCAAGACTGGCAAGAGTTATCCCGAGAAGAAGCTTTTAGAAAATATTCTCGAAAAATTGAAAAAGTAATCTTTAAACTACCAAACGGAAAAGAAACTGATTTTTATATTAAAAAAGAAGGACCAACTGCCAGTGTTCTCGCTCTAACACCAGACAATCAGGTAATTATTGCCAAACAATTTCGTCCCGGTCCTAAAAAAGTCTTAATGGAACTTCCCGGTGGTTTTGTTGATCCAAACGAAGAGCCTGAAGTCACCATGAAACGAGAATTGTTAGAAGAAACCGGCTACGAAGGTGATGTCAAATTTATTACCACCTGTCTTGACGATGCCTATTCCACCATGGTGCGCTATTGTTTTGTCGCTACCAATTGCAAAAAAGTTAAAGAAATCGAAAATGGAGAAGACGAGTTTACCGAGCTGGTTTTAGTCCCATTAGAAGAGTTTAAAAATGTATTGCGCAGTGGTCAAATGACGGATGTTGAAGTGGGATTCTTAGGGTTAGATTATTTAGGATTACTATAAACTATGATATTAACCGATAAAATCAGAAAAGCTTTAAGAGTCGCAGCTATCCAACACGATAAACAATATCGAAAGGACAATTTAACTCCATTTATCATCCATCCTTACGAAGTAGCTCTGATAGTTTCTGAATATATTGACGATGAAGACATAATTTCCGCCGCATTACTCCATGATTTATTGGAAGATACTTCGGGATATTCCTATGAAAAACTTAAAGAGGAGTTCGGAGAAAAAGTTGCCAATATTGTTCAGTCTTTAACTGATGAGCCACTTCCAGATTTTGACTGGAACCAGAAACATCAAAAGTATCTCGAAAATTTAAAAACTGCTAGTGATGAAGCTGTCTTGGTTTGTCTAGTTGATAAATTTTCCAATGTCTCTACTGCACCTGTTAATCAAGACAGAGTCTGGTATTACCAAGGCGTTATCGATATTGCTAAGTCTAGAGAATTAACTAAAAATTTTAAGTTATTAAGCGACTTTGAAAATTTAGTGTCAAACAACAAATGAACCAAGATCTATTAAGTAACTTGATTGTCGAGTACAAACAACTCTTTGAAAATGTCTGGGAGTTTGGGGGAGGTTATGGGTTTCGCTACCATCATGGAGTTCGAGTCATGAAATATTGTCAAAAAATAGTCAAGTTTCCCAGATTCAAAAATGAAACTATAAATATTGATGCCTTGTTAATTGCTGCTTTGTTTCACGATATTGGCAAAATTGAAGCTGTTAACGAAAACGGACAATTAGTTTATGGCAATTATGGCGGAGTTAGTCATGACGCATTGGGAGCTAAAATCGCCCCAAAGTATTTAGAAAAATATATTAAAGAAAAAGAATTAATCGACTTAATTTGTTTAATAATTTCTGAGCAGGAAAGTAAGGTAACCCCGACCAGAATTGAATCTAAAATAATCAAAGATGCCGATAGATTAGATCATTATGGAGTTCTCCATTTGTGGTGCTCGATAACTTACGCCAATTACAATAATAAAAATGTTGAGGGCTTAAAAGAATTTTGGGAAGGCGAAGAAGGCAAGAAGAAATATGAGTCCAACTCCTCTAAATTTTATTTTCCTGGAGTTAAAGCAATTGCCGAAAAAAGGTTTAAGAATTTAACACAAGCGACCGAATTAATGTTTAAGGAGGACGATGGACTGGACCTGTGAATGAAATTAAGAGGTAAATTAATTAACCAACAATCTAGACTTGAGAATGTTCGTATGGGTTGCGATCTAAAAATTGCAAGTACACTCTCTACGGTGTTAAGAAATGACAACTACATAACTATTTTAGATGGAGGATATGGTGTTGATACTGTATGCAATGGTAAGCTTACCCGCTTTCATCACGATCTTGATTTAATTATCTTACAGAAAGATATTCAGGTGGACGAAGCGAGGAAAATCGTACTAAGAAATACTGGAGAGGCTGGATGGGTTGAAAATAAAACATCTCCCGGCTGGCTCTGGTTTACAAAAGATGATCCAACAAAACCAAATCTTCCAAGACAAATAAATATTCATTTGGTAAATCTTTCAAAAAAATCCTCATCTACCCATATACTTAAAGCCTGTTCGAGTAAAGGAAAACCATATGGGTTGGAAGTTACAGAGTCTTATGTTAGAACCCCAGACGATATCGTCTATAAGTTAAAAACGCTTGTACCTGAGGAATATGCCGCCACTAAATTAAGGTTAATTCCAAAATACGCACCCGATTGGAAGATTAGAGACTGTGATGAATATGATCTTGGCTTATTGTTTCAATATCCAAACTTCAATATAGAAAAGTGTTATTCGATTTTAGAATCTTATTATGCGGCTATTAATGATGGTTATAGTAATTTGGACAAAAGTCATCCAGCTACCTCATTTGAATTATTTTCTCAATTTGAAAGTAAGTTTCCTCATGTACTTAAAAAAGATCAAAAGGATTTTATTAAAAGTTTTCCGAAAGTTTAGATTTTATAACAACGAATTTATTTGGAATGATATTCAAGGTTGATGCATGAAGCATCGGGATGATTCGGCATTTTTTGGAAAGTATCGGTTGATTTTTTGAACAAATTATTCTCTCGATATATTCATTACCCGAAAGTTTATACGTTTCTTTATCGATTGTATCAATTAAATTATCCACAGTCCGCTGAGGTGATAAGCTATTTTTCGATCTGTATGGTTTTATATAACCAATTTTTCTTATATTTTTTAGTTTTTTGGTAGTAATAACTCCATCATGGTCAGTGCATGAACGAACTGATGTTGTAACTTCTTGTTCTTTAATAAATTTAATTTGATGTTCCGATATCTGTTGTTGAATTCTTACAGAAATCACTATTGACTCCCAACTATTGTCTAGAGGGAAATAAACATTTTTAAGCTGGAAAACATTTGCCCGGTAAGTGGTATTACCGCCAACGAAAAATTTGTGATTCCCTGTAGATAGAAGATAGTCACAAATACATCTCCCGGAATCCTCAAACAACTCTACCAACGTCTTCATATGAAAGAACTTTCTAAAACATTTTCCCGTCTCTATGACCTTTTTGTGATTGTTTCCAAATTTCAACTCATATCTTAAAGGTCCAGTTGTTACCATTAATTTTTCATCAAGTAAATAGGACTCTTCTACCTTTTTGATGAAATCCGGATTAGTGATTTCCTCATCACAATCGAGCTGCACAACGATCGTCTCATTTAGCGTATGTCTGTATTCGTTCAGAATATAGTTAATCCCCACTTGTCTTGCTGCTCCTATCCCTTTCGTATCGCAAGATAGGACAGTACATCCATAATTTCTTGCTAATTCGGCTGTTCCGTCTGAGCTATTATTATCCACTATTATTATTTCCGAAGGCCTTTGTGTCTGGTTATACACGGACCTAATAAAACCTGGTAGCAATTTTTCCTCATTGAGTGCTGGAACTACTATTATTAAGTTTAAATTTCCATTCACGTCTCGTATTATATCCTATAATTTATTAACTTTCTTCAAAAAGACTGCATTCAACCGGATAAAAACAGTTATATAATGATAAAATATCCCTTATATTAGCTATAGAATAATATGAACTCAGACGAAATACGATCCAAATACATTGCACATTTTGTATCCAAGGGACATAAAGAGATAAGTGCCGCTAGACTACTTGCAGAGAATGATCCAACATTGCTTTTTGTGAATTCAGGAATGTTTCCTTTGGTTCCTTATCTTTTAGGTGAGAAACACCCATCCGGAAACAGACTGGTAAATTATCAGAGATCGTTTAGGACGGATGATATTGAAGAGGTTGGTGATAAGAGACATACCACCTTCTTTGAAATGCTTGGTAATTGGAGTCTTGGTGATTATTTCAAGAAAGATCAGCTTAATTGGTGGTATGAGTTTATAGTCGAAGAATTGAAATTAGATCCAGCTCGTATTTATCAAAGCGTTTTTGCGGGTAATGATTTAGTTTCCAGAGATGAGGAAAGTATTTCTGTGCTTCAAGAAATTTATAAAAAATATGGAGTTAGTGACGGTGTCGGACCTGCCACTGTTGGTGATGGCGAGAAAGGACCAGGTGAAGAGATTGATTTTAATAAATCTCGCATTTTTCCATATCTTGATAAGAACTGGTGGAAAAGAGGTGATGCTGTCGGAGAACTTGGTGGACCAGATTCGGAAACTTTCTATGATACCGGCAAATCACATGATCCAAAGTTTGGAAAATATTGTCATGTAAATTGTTCTTGTGGTCGTTTTATTGAAATTGGTAATTCAGTTTTTATGCAATACCGTAAGACTGTCGATGGTTGGGAAGAGTTGACGCAAAAGAACGTTGATTTTGGTGGTGGCCTAGAGCGGTTAACCATGGTTTGCAATCAGGCACCAAATCTTTTTAAAACCGATGTGTTTAGTTCATACGTAGAATTCATTGAGAGTAAATCAGGAATAAAATATGATGATATTCCGTCAAGTTACGAGATAATTACTGATCATATTAGAGCAGTTACCTTCCTAATTGGCGATGGTGGTATTCCATCGAATAAAGACCAGGGGTATTTTATCAGGAGATTAATAAGAAGAGGTTTGGTTCATCTTAACAAAGTGGGTGTAAATTTTGACGTGTTTATAGATCTATCAAGACTGGTAATAAAAAAGATGTCGGCAGTTTATCCCCAACTCACAAAGAATGAAGAAACTATTGTTTCTCTGATTTCTGAAGAAGTACAAAAGTTCTCGAGGACTTTAGATAAAGGAGTCAAATATTTTAACGACATAAAACCGGTTAATAATTCGATTTCAGGACAAGATGCGTTTAACTTACTTACCACTTATGGTTTTCCAATTGAACTAACCAGGGAAATGGCTAAGGATAAAGGTTGGAATATTGATGAAAAAGAATTCGCAGAAAAAATAATTCAGCACAAAGATCTTTCCAGACAAGGAGCTGATCAGAAATTCAAAAGTGGACTAGCAGATACCGCTGAGGCAACGATTAAGCTTCATACGGCTACACACATGCTACATCAGGCACTTCGCCAGGTTTTGGGTGAACACGTTCAACAAAAAGGAAGCAATATCACTCCAGAACGTCTAAGATTTGATTTTTCTCATCCTCAAAAAATGACGGAATTGGAAATTAAGCAAGTTGAGAATATTGTTAACGAGAATATTGTAAAGAAACTACCGGTGTATTGTGAGGAAACCAGCCCTGAAGATGCAAAAAACCACGGTGCGATCGGGTTGTTTGATAAAAAGTACGGAGAAAAAGTTACTGTCTACTCAATAGGTGCAACATTAAACAGCAAGGAAAAACCCTACTCCAGAGAAATTTGTACAGGACCTCACGTAAAAAATACTGAAGAATTAGTTAAATTCAAAATAATTAAGGAAGAGGCCTGTTCTTCCGGTATTAGAAGAATAAAAGCTATATTAGTTTAATCAGAAGGGCCTGTGGCTCAGTTGGTCAGAGCACCTCATTTGCAATGAGGGGGTCAGGAGTTCGAATCTCCTCAGGTCCACAACAGCCTACTGTATGGCAAAATTTAGTTGATTTATCTCTGAATGGTGATATCATAAACAAATACTTATTTTGCTATAACAGATATGGAAATTGGCTTAAACAAGTTATTCTTATTTCCTGATAAACTCAGAGAATTAATTAAGGCTTCAAAAGACGAGAAAGCTATCGATAATACTTATCCTGTAAGTGTGGAATTGTCTCTTACCAATCGCTGTAATTTTAACTGCATTTGGTGTTCTGATAAGAAAATAAGAAACGACTACAAAGGTGACATAGACAAGAAAGTTTTGTTTAAATTAATCGATGATTTGGCCAAAGGTGGCACTAAAGGAATTTGTGTTGAAGGTGGTGGTGAACCGGTGCTTTATCAAGACTTCAAAGAAGTAGTGCAGAAGATAAAATCGACAGGAATGAGCGTTGGACTAATTACCAATGGCTCAATATTTAACTATGGAGAAATTATTGACTGTTTTGAGTGGATCAGAGTAAGTCTCGATGTTTCCACTGCCTCACAAATGGAAAAACTAAAGGGATCTAAATCTTTCAACCAGGTAATTTCGAATATTCACAATATGTGCAAGTTACGTAAAGACACAGTCATTGGTGTGGCGTATGTTTTATCAAACAAAAATAGTGTTTCGTTAGAGAAAATGGTAAAAAAAATTAAATCATTCGGGGCGGACTACTTCTACATAAGGCCTGTTATAGATCATCCGGAGTTGTGGCCTAAGAATCTCAATTTCGACAAATTAATGAAATATTCAGATGACAAATTTTCAGTTTTATTATCGGCAATGAAAGAGCATCAAATCAGAGGTAATAATAGTTTGCCTTGCGTTGCAAATTCATTGACAACAGTCATAACCGCAGATGGTAATATCCATTTGTGCGGAAGATTAAATCAATATGAAGACTGGCAACCTATGGGGAATTTATATGAGAATAGTTTTGATGAAATTTGGAAAGGAGAAAAAAGAAAAGAGCAGTCGATCCAGGTAAAAAATCGCCAATTTTGTAATAAAAAGTGTCCTGAATGCCGCCTAACCAAGTTTAATATTGCAGTTAACGATTTAAATCAAACCAAAACAAAAAACTTTATATGATCATTCCGTTTGAAGAAGAATATAGAAAAAAATATTATAGTCTGCTAGATGAAGTGTTTGATAGCAGTTTCTTGTCACATGGGAAAATGAACAAGATCTTTGAAGAAAAGTTTTCTCAATCCACCGGTTTAAAAAGCTGTACCATTGCTAATGGCGGATGTGGCTTGCTGGCGTTACTTAATTATGTTGATGTAAAAGGCAAAGACGTGATAGTTCCTACGAACACATTTATGGCCACACCTCTGTCAGTAAAACTTGCCGGAGGAAATGTAATTTTTGCAGACTGCAAAAAAGAAGATCTTTGTATTGGTCTTGAGCAAATCAAGAAAGTAATCACAAAAAACACTAAAGCTATTATTGTAGTTCATATAGGTGGACACCTCGCCTTTGATATTTTTGAAATTAGTGAGTTTTGCAAATCTAATGGAATTTCTCTTATTGAAGATTGTGCCCATGCTCATGGGGCAACTTATAAAGGTGTTTCAGCCGGATCATTTGGAATCGGCGGATCGTATAGCTTTTATGCTACAAAAACCATGCCAATGGGTGAGGGGGGAATGGTCGTCAGTAATGACGAAAAGGTGATTGATTTTGTAAATAAATATAAAAACTATGGAAAATTGGAATATGAACCCGGCAGGTTTAAATACCCCGTCGAAGGATTTAATTTTCGGATGAGTGAAATTATGGCAGCTTTTGGAATTATTCAGATGGAACGCCTTCCCAAGATATTAGAATGGAAACGCAAACTTGCATCAAAATACGACCAGATATTTGACAAGAATCAAAGGGTCGTTTTCCCGGAAGGTATGGAGTCAGGATTTTACAAATACATTGTATTTAACACCAGTTTAAAGTTGAAGACAGGAAGTGTTTTTGATGAACTTTGTCACAATATCATGGGAAGTAAAGAATCTTTTGAAAACTCAGAATGGGTCGCTAAGAATCACAGTTGCCCTCCGATATTTTATGGATGGGAAATGGCTAATAAAAGTGTAGATGAGTTAAAACAAATTCTACTTGATAAGTAATATGAAAAAAATATTAGTAGTCGCTCCACACATGGATGATGAAGTGTTGGGAGTCGGCGGAACAATTTGCAAACATGTTCAAGCCGGTGATGAGGTTAGGATTATTATTGTTGCCAACCGTGCCTATGGTCATTTGTATGATCAAGAAGTTATTAAAAAAGAAGAGGGTAACTGCTTGAAGGCATGTAGTATTCTTGGGGTAGATAAAGTATCGTTCCTACAACTAAACGATGAACAACTTGATGAAAAATTAATCAATGTAATATCTGCAATTGAAAACAGCTTGGGCGATTATTTACCGGATACTGTTTATATTCCATATCAGGGCGATATCAACCAGGATCACAAGGCTGTATATTCCGCCTGTCAAGTAGTTTTTAGAGTAATCGGGAGATATTGTGCAAAGACGTTGCTGTGTTACGAGGTGCCCTCTTCAACTGACGCAAGTCAAACTCTGCCACATGAAAGATTTTCACCAAATTATTATGTAGATATTGAAAAACACTTAGATAAAAAAATATCCGCAATCAAGGCATATGAAAAGGAAATTAGATCCTTTCCTCATCCTCGTTCGACTGAGGGTTTAAGAATCTATTCCCAAAAAAGAGGTATGGAGGTAGGTATGAATTGTGCGGAAGCTTTTGTGTTAATTAGAAACGTAATTCAATAAGTCACAATAATGAAATTAGGATTGAAGTCGAAATGGACAAATGAACAGTTGAAAAAAAGAATTGAGATAAAACCTTACCTAGTAGAAATATTTGTCTCCAACTCCGATCTTGAAACTCAATTGTTTCAGATAAATCACAGTTTAAAAAACTTTGTTGAGAATTTTCCCGACATTAAACTCTCAATTCACCAGCCTGAAAAATATAAAAATAAATTCTTAAATTTAGCAACAAATGATCGTGATACTCTCACAAATACGCTTGAGTGTTTACGCATTCTAAATGACTTATCAATTAAGTATGGAATGCTTGGGTTTGTAACTCACCCTTATTGGTCAGAAGATCCAGCCAGTAAAAATATTGATGATCTGATTACCAACCTGAATAAATTACCCGATTTAAAAAATAGCTTGATGCTAGAAAATGAACTAGATGGTTGTTTTTCTGAGCCTGACGATATTGGCGCTGTATTATCAAAAACGGGATTTAAGTTTGTCCTTGATGTATGTCACTTGCGAATAGCGTCAAAAAATAACCACACATTTATCCGACACTTTGGGGAATGTAAAAACTACTCGTATTATTTTCATCTATCCGACACCGATGGTTTTAATGATAACGCCTTAAGTCTGGGTAATGGTGTTATCAATTGGTTGGATATAAAAAAAGACGTGACTATAGGATTAGTAGAGGTTGATGATAACGATTATGCGAACATACCAAATGCAATTAGTAGTTTCAATTATTTTAAAAACCTATGAATCCCAAATATAACTTTGATGACAAAGTGGTTATTGTTACTGGTGCAGCTCAAGGGATCGGACAAGAAATTGCCAGGCGATTTCTATCTGAAAACGCCATCGTTGCCTTAGTAGATAAGAATAAAGAGGCTCTGGAAAATTTCACTAACGAGTTTGACCATTCAAAGTACAGGTTTTATCAATGCGTAGGGGATGTTTCCGATGAAAAATTTGTGGTTGATACTGTAAGTGATTTGTTTATCAAACAAAAAACTATTGATATCCTGATTAATAACGCAGGTATATACGAACCAACTTTTTCAATTCTGGAAATGGACAAGGCAACGTGGGATAGAACTATAGCTGTAAATTTAACCGGCACTTTTTTGTTTTGTAGGGAAGTTTCAAAGATTATGGTCGACAATAAAATCAAAGGCTCTATTGTTAACATGTCATCAACCAACGGATTAGTCGGTGAACGAAATTATATTGCCTATAATGCATCCAAAGGCGGTGTTACTCTACTTACAAAAGGTATGTCGCTAGATCTAGCCGAATACGGAATAAGAGTAAACGCTGTATGCCCCGGTTATATCACAACCGAGGCAACCGTAAAAATGGATGGCGAAGAGTTTGTAAATAATTATGTTAAAGCGAACATTCCTTTAAACAGATCCGGATCCGTCGAGGATGTTGCCGGAGCTTTCCTGTTCCTTGCCAGCGATGACGCAAAATTTATTACAGGTACTTGTGTAGTAGTAGATGGAGGACAGTTAGCTGTCTAGAACTGTGATCAAGAAACTCTTAGCCTCTATTCCATTCAAAGTCGATTCTTTCCATGAAATAGATTTTCAAGGCGATCCGGGTGCTTATTATTATAAAATCTTAAGTCAAAATAATAGTTTTTTTATAAAGATTTACGAACGGACCAGGGAAACTGATTTTAATAATGAGGTGTCTAATTACGATTTGTTGGCAGAAAAAATCAAGAACTTACCCAAAAGACATTATTATTCAAAATACGACGAATATAATTATATAATTTACGACTTTATTGACGGCGAATCATTGTACTCAAAAAACAATAACGGAGAATTAAATCAGGAATATTACACGAAATTAATCAAAAACATTGCTCAAACTCAGTCAATTATCAACAGCGATCTAAAAACTCAGACAACTCTGGAATGGTTTAAAAAAGAGTTTATTATTAATGTCCAAGGAAACAGTTCAATTAAAAGTGAGTTGTTTGAAGCATATAAACAAGTAGACCGCATCGTCCAAGACATAGTAGCCAAGTATCCGGGAATTTATTCAGACAGAAACCCGAGGAATGTTCTTATTTCAAAAACAGGACAATTATTTAATATCGACTTTGAAGTTCTCTTTAAATGTTCACCAATCTTTGATTTCATTAAGTTAACAAGGAATGGTACTGACTTTATAGAGCCCCCAAGTGTTTTTTCCGAGAAACTACATATATTTAGCAGACAACAAGAATTGGCATTATTTAAGAAATTTATCAAAGACATTTATAATAACCCAGAACATAATTTATCTGTAGTTAGTGCCGAGTATTTATCGTACATATACGATACTTGCTCTCTATTCGTTCACTTGTTGTATATTGGATACTGTTCATCAGAACTATCTCGTCAGGAGAATACAGTTAAATATAATCGTCAAAAATACCACTTGTTAAGTGCTATTGATTCTGTTGATAAAATTATAAACAGTGCAAATAATCGGGAGAAAAGTAGCTTTATGAGCTTAAAATTATTACTAAAAAAAATCTGCTTAAATCAAAATGGAGTATTATCACTTAATAACCAATTATGATAAACATTAACGACCTAAATAAATGTATTGAACAATCAAAAGATAGAAATGATCCAACTTATACCAAGCTTGCCACCAAGTTAATTGTGGAGTGTCAAGGCAAAAGCGAAGCTGAAATTATTAAAAATTTTGAATTAGTGGATGTCCCAGTAGGAAAAGAAGTAAGTTATCTAATCCTTAAATTCGGTCTTCTACTAATTAACCTAATTGGCAATAGACACTCTGAGGATATCCTCACAGCCTATACGGTCGGATCAGTATCCGGAGGATACTGCAAAAATGGCAAACAACAAAGAATCGTATTCGAATATGTGCCCACTGAAAATCATACTTTGTCAGGACTGAGAATTACTCCCACAGGAATGGTTATGCCGGATCTTGATTTAGAGATAATAGTTAGATCTAATTCTTCTGAAGCCGTAAAGAAAACTGTTGTTGAGATATATGAAAATTTGAAAATAAAATACCTTGAGTTTTTAGATATTCCCGTTGATATCAGAATTATTGATCAAATAGACCTTGATTATTATTTGCATGTATCTGAAAAGCCCAGTTATTCCATTTTTAGACTTCTCTTTGGTCCACCTCTTTGTTTGTATAATCAAACTGAATTTAGTCAAATACTCGATAGGGCAACAAAACTAATTCTTGATAATCACAACCAAATTGATGAAGTGCCAGAATGGAGGATGTGGAATGCATATATGGATGAGATCAAAATGATTAAAGGGCTTACTAAACGAGAAGAACGATTTTTCCCCGCCGAAGAGTTAAAAACAATGGGTGACTTATATTGGTTTTATTCATTAAGAATAAATACTCCGAACGAAAAGAATCCGTCAAATTTTCCGCCAGATGCATCCAGTAAATCATTCAAAATGAAGTTTGGATATCATTAGTTATTTACTTGTCTGCAAAACAATTAAAATCTCTATTTTGTCAATAATTATTAAATGTAATTGTCCAGAACCACTTTGTGGGGAATCGAGTGTTTTATTAAGTCATCTTTCAGTTTAGATAATCCGACATAAATGCCTGGGTGACATTCACTCATTTTCTTTTTGCTTCCACAAACACATTTTTTGTAACCTTTGATATTTTTCCTCTTTTTGAGCATTTGTCTAACAATGTAGTTTTCTTCAGAACGAATTATCACAGAAAATACTTTTTCCACCTCCTCTCTTGAATGAGAATCTGTCTCTCCGTATTTCTCGATAATTCCTAATACGCCGTGAGCATATTCTCCCCAAGGCCAGTGTCGGTATTTTTGAAAAAAAGACTGTTCATAAAAAAATGGAATGACCATCTGATTCATAAAATCACTCAACTTGAATCCCGAAGAGAAATATTCATCCTCAGAGCCTTCGACACACAGGCAGGCTGCCTTACTTGGATTAATATGAAGATCTGACAGATCAATTAAATTACTCTTGGCGAAGTTCTCAATTTTCCCACCGACTTCAAACACTTGTGGTAGTTTTGAGGAGGTGGTGGGAGCAAATATTATCTTTATCTGGTATTCGTCCTCAATATTGATTCCACTACCTTGCTGAATAGTCTGAGAGCCGATTAAAAATGAGTTATCCGAATGGTTATAGCTCATGGCAAACTTCAATTTACCTTGAATTTCATCCACCCCATTAGGTCGTTTACTGGCTGTCAATGCAGGATAGTATTTATTGATCCAATCTAGGTCTTGGGCGGTAAGCTTGAGATCAAAAGCTTCTCCATGGTTTCGGTGGTGAATGTCCGACATAGACGTTTTGGGTAAATTGCTTATTATCTTCAAGCTCCTCGTTAAATATTGTTCTCCAGTAAGAAAGGGATTCCTCAATATTCCCATTAGACTCCTGCTCGACTGCATTGGTAATCGTTTCATGAATAGATTGAAGTTTTCCCTTAATCGTCTCTCTTGTCCAATCGTCCCAATCCTCAATATAATCATCCACCTTATTATCCGGATTAGCAGGATCAATTATCGAAGCTTTGTCTAATAGACTCCCGGCCTTTTGGAAAAATTTGTGCAAACCATCACTATAAGAAGTGATTTTTTCTCCCTCGAGAATTTTGGCTGCCAGCAATTCTAAATGGAATGATCTAAGTTTTATTGGCTCGCTGTTAAATTCCTTTCTTTTAATATATTTGATCAATCTAGCTATTTTCTTAAATCGCTTTTTACCGCTAAATTCCGTGTCATCATTCACCTTGTTTATATATTCATAGTGGGTTTTTGGGTTAGAGGTGATGTATTTATCTTCTTTGCCTTCTTCTGCGTCAGGAATTTTGTATGCCGTCTCATCTTCGGTTTCGAAAGCGGGAATTACATCGATGCTAAAATTATCGGTGTACTTGACGGTAACTGAGTGGCGCTGACTTTTTACTTCGATATTATTTTGACCCTCGTAGATCTTCTCTAAAGCCGTCTTAAGCTTTTCAATTAAATCTACCGGAGTAATCAAGTCGTCCAAGTCCTCACCCCTGTACTCTTGGCTGTCTAGGACTAAAAAGAGATCCACGTCTTTTGGTGGTCTGATCATGGTGTTACGGCGATAAGACCCAGTAAGAAAATAGGAGGGGAGATTTTCCTCATCATCTGTAGCTAAAACTTTCATTTCTTCCTTCAGCTTCTCTACTAGATCTTTGTAGGTGCCCATGATTAAACAATAATCACACCCATCCTCTGATCCCTTGCATTCGCCGTCACATAATTTAACGAGATTTATTTTTTGGGATAAATAATTATCAAAAAATTCTTCTATGGTCATATTACTTTTTGGAATAACCAGTAGTTATAAGTGCGGTGACAATGTCATTTAGTATCCGTCCTCGAAAGTTGGCGACAGCAACATTTCTGCCATTGTCTAATTTAGCCATGATATCGTCCGGTATAAAGCCGCCGCTTTTGGGAGCGTAGACAATCATTGCCTCCCCATCCTTTTTAAGATTTTTGATATCGATTACCTTTTCTCCCCAATCCGGCCAGTAGACCAGAAATAATGTAGCTTTTTCAGATTTACCAAAATCGTCTTCTTTGCAGATCTTGGTTATATTTTTATCTGAAAAAAGCCCGGAGTCGAGCAGAAGGTCAGTCATGCTTTGAAGATTGTCATTTTTTGCGAATATTGCAATTCTTCTCTTAGCAAAGCCGTTACCAAACCGTAAAATTGCTGGCAGAATGCCTTTTATCCAAGCAATGATTGCCCAAATTATCATTAAAAAAAGTATGATGGTGCTCGGGTAACCTAATAAATCCAAGAAATCCTTAATTAGGCTAATTAAATCTGTCATAGTCTTGCCTCCAACCATTCATGAGCAGTGACATCCATGAAGGCAGAGTAACTACCGGCGGAAAGTTGCGCCACAAAGACTTGGTCATTTTGGTCGATAACAGTCATTAAACTGTCCCTAATACCGTCGGCGGACAAATTTGTGCTGACCAACCATAAGTTTTGAAGCGGATGGAGGGTTTGTCCTAAATTCCTAATACTTTGATAGAGGGAGTCATAGTTCTGGCCAACCCTCCTAAGATCATATGTTATAGCGTAAATCATCTTGATTTTTTCTTAAAATGTAATATCCTCAGAGGGTTAATCAGAATCAAAATCTGGTTTTCCACCTGTTGATTTAATCCATTGTCTCACATGTGAAACAGTGTTGCAATACTGTTTTAATTGATTTATAATATTTCTAATGAAGATTAGTCTTGAAAATCTAAGTCTTATATTAAAAGAAAGGCGAGGAGGTAGAGGAATTAGAGAAGTTGCCAAAGAAATTAAAATAAGTCCGGCAACTTTATCACGGATAGAACAAGGGAAACAACCAGATCTTGATACTTTTTCCAAAATTTGTGCATGGTTAAACGTTGACCCCGGAGACATTTTGGGGGTTGTGAACACTGAAACCAACTATACTCAGCAAACGACTTGCGACCAAAGAGTAATGGTTCATTATAAAGCTAAACAGACCATTAGTCCTGACACTGCAAAAAAACTTTCTGAGCTCATAATTCAGGTGCAACAATCAATTCAAGATGGATTGATTAAATGAGAGGTGATGTAACCAACACAACAACATATTTTGAAAGAGGATTCAAAAGTTGGTGTGAGAACACCGCAGTTTCCATTAGGAGTCGCCTTGGTCTTTCCAAGTTTGAATCATTAGATCCGTGGTTATT
Source organism: bacterium (assembly GCA_021817905.1). Taxonomy (GTDB): domain Bacteria; phylum Patescibacteriota; class Microgenomatia; order UBA12405; family UBA12405; genus JAMCSD01. The sequence goes on from JAKAFM010000010.1 coordinate 31,720, forward strand.
AGCACAACATCTTAAAGTCGCAATTCTATTTCCTTCAAATATTCCAGGCTTAACGAATGAAGTCGCCGATTACTTAAAGTCTTCTGACGGAGATGAATGGTCAGCAGTCACTATAATTTACTTAGGTATCACCGTTGTCGTAATAAATCAAAATCATTCTGTCGCTCGCCAATCTACAGACATAATGCACGAGCTAGCCCACTTAATTAGGGCTCATCAACCAGTTCAACACTTTACGAATGATTCCGGGTTCGTAATACGTTCGTTTAATAAATCCCAAGAAGATGAGGCGGATTGGCTGGCAGCTACGTTACTACTCCCACGTACAGCTTTATTTCAGATTGCAAGATCCCATTACGACATTGATCAAGTTTGTTCAGAATTTAAAGTAAGTAAAATGCTATTAAAATACAGACTTAATGTAACAGGACTGGCAAGACAGTATCCGGTAACCAATTAAAGTACTATAAGTTTTGCTAGTATCGTTTTGAACCACTGATAATTTTTACTAGAAGTTGTCAATAGGCAAATTAAAATTTGTTTTTCAAAAAATAGAACATTAAATAATAGATCTAAAGACAGGAAATATTTACCATCGTATCACCCTCCTTGACAACCCCGTTGTCAATAGGGTGGAAAAAACGGCAATTTAAAAAACTCATGGTATTTTCCTGGTATGAACAATACCAACAAACTTCAAATCGTCCTTGTTAATATTTCCGACCTTCACCATCCCGAAGTTAATCCCCGAAAATGGTCACCGGAGCAAACCGAGAATCTTAAGGAAAGTATTAAACGCTTTGGGCTTGTAGACCCAATCATTGTCAATTCTTTTGAAGAAAGGCGAGGAGTAATTATTGGTGGCAATTTCCGTTTTGAAGTTGCCAAACAACTCGGCTTTACTGAAGTCCCTGTAGTATATGTAAACATTTCTGATTTGGAGAAAGAGAAAGAACTGAATCTCCGTCTCAATAAAAATACAGGCGAGTTTGATCTCAAACTATTATCCGAGTTCGATGAATCAATTCTTAAAGACATTGGATTTAATTCAGAAGAACTTGATGACATTTTCAATATCGAAACTACCCCCGAGGAATTTGATTTAGCCAAAGAATTAAAGAAACTGAAAATCGATAAAGTGGAAACCCGGACGGGTGATCTGTGGCAACTTGGGGATTCGAGATTGTTAGTGGGCGACTCAACTAAAACCGAAGACATATTAGAACTCATGGATAACGAAAAAGCAAACATGTGCCTAACGGACCCTCCATATATCCTTGACTACTTAAGGGGCAAACGAAAAGGCAATCCGACTGATGGTTTTGGTCAAAAGAGAAACCGTCGTTATATCGGCACTGACTCATTGCCTGATAATTTTACTGAGCTATGGATGGCAAATATTGCCAAGATTCAAAAAGAAAGCTTCTCCATTATTGTCTATGAAAATTGGAAGAATCTTAGAACTATCTGGGGTGAAATGGAAAAGTATTGGCGAGTAAAAAATATGATCGTTTGGCATTTACCTAACCGTACCCAAGGGTTTTCAGCTAAGTACAAATTCTTTAGTAAACACGACATTGCCATGGTTGGAGCCTCGCCTAACGCCGATATCGAATTTAATATGGAGCCGGAGACTGATGGCCTTCAGCAAGAATACGAAACCGCTCTCTATGCCATCAGTGGCAAACCTCAATGGGAGGGTTATGAAAAAGGTAAAAAGGTTCAGCCGACCGATTTTATTGAATTCAAAGCCTCAGATGAAAAAAGTTCCGGTCAGGGGATTATCTTTGGTACTAAGCCAACTGAAATCCTAATCCCTTACATTAAGGTATTAACTAAAAGAGGGGATTTAATCATCGAGCCGTTCGGAGGCAGTGGAAGCACCCTAATTGCTGCTACCAAAATGAAACGGCGTTGTTACATCATGGAAAAATGTCCCACCTACGCCGAGGTAATTAAAAAGCGTTGGGAAAAACTTACTGGGTTAAAGGCTTTAAAAATATGAAAAGCAAAACCCAAATTCTTGAACTCCTAAAAACTACTCCAATCGTCCAAGTTGCTTGTCAAAAATCAGGTGTCAGTCGGGCCACCTACTATCGATGGCGCGACAAGGATAAAAAATTCAAAGAACAATCGGACTTGGCACTAAAAGAAGGGATTGCCTTCATTAACGACCTTGCCGAAAGTCAGCTTCTCACATCAATTAAGGAAAAGAACATGACTGCCATTATTTTTTGGCTCAAAAACCGTCATTCGGGTTATGACACCACAAAACTTCAAATATCTGCTGACAATTTGAACAAAGACGAGACATTGACTCCAGAGCAACAGCAATTAGTTAACAAAGCACTACAAATGGCTTCAATTTTACCTACTACAGGAGATATTACTGATGAAACTACCTCAAAGTGAAACGGACATTTTTGAAGCCTTGATGAGCGATCAAAAAATCCGCCGGGAGGTTTGTCGTCAGAGCCATTACTGGTTCTTTCATGTCTATTTTAGTCACTATATTTTCCATAAAACCGCTGATTTTCAAAAACGAATTTTTGAAATAACTGAAAATGACAGCTTAAAAATGTCTACCATTGTTTCTTTTCGAGGTTCAGCCAAGTCGACCATCGTTTCTCTTTCTTATCCTATTTGGTCAATCCTAGGCAGGCAATCTAAAAAGTATCCAATCATTATTGGTCAAACTCAAAACCAAAGTCGTCAGATGTTAAAGAATATCAAAAGCGAATTTGAGTTTAATGAATTACTAATCAAAGACTTTGGTCCATTTGAAAACAGCTCCGATTGGCGCTCCAATACTTTAGTTATTCCTAAAATTGGCGCTAGAATCACTGCCTTATCAACAGGTGAAAGTATTAGAGGGCTTCGCCATCATCAGTATCGCCCCGACTTAATTATTTGCGATGATATTGAGGATTTATCAACAGTCAAATTTCGGGAAAGTCGGGATAAAAACTATAACTGGCTGATGGGAGATGTAATCCCGATTGGCGACATTAATACTAAGACGGTCATCATTGGCAATCTTTTGCATGAGGATTCCTTGATGATGAGACTAAAAGAGCATCTTCAGATTAAAAAGGACATGGTAGGAACCTATGACGAGTTCCCTCTGATAGACGTGAGTGGAAGATGTTTATGGCCAGACAAATTTCCTACATCAAGAGAAATAGACGAGCTTAAACTCAAGATTCCAGATCGAGTGACTTTTGAACGAGAGTACCTTCTTCATATTATTGCCGATGGCAATCAAGTCATTAATAGAAGTTGGATTAAGTATTATGACCCTTCCGATATTCCCAATCCTGATGTTGTCAAACCCAGAATGATTGTTGTTGGTCTCGATTTGGCAATTTCTGAAAAATCCACCGCTGATTTTACCGCCATGATTCCTGCCTGGGTCTATGGTTATGGTGATGAATTCAAAGCATTTATTTTACCTCAAATTGTTAATATGAGATTAAACTTTACTCAAACGAAAGATAAGGTCAAAGATCTTAAGCAATTAATAAATAAGCCCTATGACCAAGTCAAATTTTATTGTGAATCTGTAGGGTATCAGCTCTCACTTGTCCAACAATTGTCAGTCGAGAATATATTAATCGAAGGAGTAAATATAGGTAGCACTGACAAGCGTAGTCGACTCTGTCTTACCTCAGCTTATATCGAAGCCGGAAAAATTCTCTTCCCTAAACATGGCGCCGAAGAATTAATTGATCAATTAGTAAACTTTGGTGTCGAAAAACATGATGATTTAGTCGATGCTTTTAGTTTGGTTATCAATAAAGTCATTGAAACCGATCAAGCCTTTACCCGTTCAAACAACCCTCCGCGACCCCCAAAGTCTCATTGGGGATATGACATTCTTGGTGATTACAGAGACTTATCAAAACCTATAACCGCCGGAATATGGAATGAAAAACTTTAATTAGAAATCAAATAACTCACTTAGAGTCACACCCAAAGCCTTGGCTATTTTGTATGCAGTTTTTATAGAAATGTTTCGTCCTTGCTCAATGTCCCAAAAATATGAACGATGTAGTCCTGCAACTTCGGCCAATTTCTCCTGCGTCATATTCTTCTCTTTTCTGAGATCCTCAATTCTTTGACTTAGTTTTTGGTAAATAACATTGTAATTCATAGCTACTTCTCCAGTAGCCTACAAAATCCCCAGTTTTTTCTTTACCAGATATATCTGGCTTTTACTCAAATTTCCATGTAATATCCTGGTAAATAATGCCAGATATAACTAACTTTTTAGAAAATCCATGGGAAGCACTCCCTAAAACGTCACCTCATATTCTTGAAGACGACCTTAATGCCTTAAGTCAATTTAATAAAACCCCTGAAAAATTAGGTTGGCACACCGAACTTCTTCCTTGTCCTTTTCTTGGGAACTACCAAAAAGCCTCAATCATATTTTTATGTCTAAATCCTGGTTATATAGAGACAAAGGATGTGGTTGACTACAACAATGACTATTACTTCCAAGAAAGCCTAAAAACTTTGACTATGCAAAGCAACACTCCATTTTTCTGCTTAAATCCAATGGTCAATTTTTCTGGAGCTTATATTTGGTGGACAAAAATTCTTAAGCGATTGATTGATCAATTCGGATGGAAACGGCTATCCGAGAAATTAATGTGTTTACAATTTTTGGCTTATCATTCAAAAACTTACACCAACCCACCGTGCACGCTTCCTTCACAAAGTTTCACCTTTGAGATATTAAGACAAGCTATAAAGGATCAAAAGACAATAGTAATAATGAGAAGTGAAAAACTATGGATTAAGGCCGTTCCTGAGTTGAAAGACTATCCTTACATCGAACTTAAAAATTATCGGAGGCCATTTCTAAGTGAAAGAAACATGGGCAAAGATAATTACGAAAACTTAATCAGATGTCTTAAATGCTAAGGCATAAACATATATTGATATTCATCCCCTGGACCAAAGTAGTGAGACTTGTTAAGTAAAGTATCGGCCATTTCCCATGCCGTCATATTCTCAGATATCCGATAACTCGCGACGATATCAATCGAACCATCCTTACCGACAGATAGCGCGCCAGGATTACCAGCCGTTGTGTCTTTAGTATGTTCCAATGCGTACTTTAATGCTTTCTCGCTTCGAATAAAGCCGTAATATTGAAGGTTACTAATTATGGCCTCTAAAGTCGAGCCTGCTCCTGGTCTAAAATCAACCGTATCGCTTTGCTTTTGTCGTTCCAGATCTGCCTGAGTAAATCGCAATTTCTCGACAAAATAATCCTCAACTTTCTTCGGTGATTGCCAAATTTTTCCGGGAGCTTTGAAATCATTGGCTGGAATTCGATTCTGAAAGTAGACAAAACCTGCAATCCCAGATAGCAAGATAATTAAAAATGCCAAAGCAATGATTTTATTAAGTTTCATGCTTAATTATTTATACAATATTTTTCTAATAATCGATCGTATGTTGATTTTATCTCCTCGTCCTTTTTAACAGCATTAGCTATGGCATCATCTAATGATCCCTTTGTAGGCACAACTCGGTTTTGATCGTTATCTCTCCTCCAGTTTTGGCATTCAATCGACTCAGGCTTATATTTTCTACCTGACCAATTAATTTTAGCGTCAGAATGGCAATCTTGATCCATCCTCTCCCTAAAAACATCATTTTCAGTTTTACCTATTTCATCATATAAACTTTTCAATTGACTCCCTGCGCAAATTACCATTCCATTTTTGCTTGGCATCCCGTATTGTTTTTTTAAATCCAGAGCTAAACGGGGGATGGGTAAAGTTCTATATTTTTGGTAATACTCTTGTTCGTATTTATTTAATTGTGCTTTGTCGTTCAATATTTGATTTATAAGCCCCTTGTCCGTGATTCCAAAAAATTTACCTAATATTTCTTCATTAATGACTGATTTCGGTTTAGCTATGGTTGGTTTTGTGATTGCTGTAGGTTTTACTGTAGAAGTCGGTTCCTTGTCTATATCTGTCGGGATATTACTTGGAATCTGAATTATTGTCGGGGTTAGATTTACTTTAATCTCAGGTGTATTGTGACCAATGCCGAATAAACTAGAGAATGCCAAAAATATCGATGCAAAAAAGGCTTTCATGGCGTATTTTACCACTAATTCATCTAGCTAGATTTCTATAAACCATGCGGTACAGTCATATCAATGGATAAACCAAAGACTGGAAAGACACGAGAAACAGAACAAATCAAATATTGTCTGTATGCTCGTAAATCAACCGAATCGGATGAACGTCAAGCCATGTCGATTGATTCTCAAATTAAAGAAATGACCGATCTCGCCGTTCGGGATGGATTAATAATCAAAGAAGTTAGGCACGAAAGTCATTCGGCTAAATCATCAGGACTTAGGCCAGTATTTAATCAATTGCTTATCGATATCAAAAACGGAGTTTTTAACGCCATTCTTACTTGGGCTCCCGACAGATTAAGTAGAAACGCAGGGGATCTGGGAACGTTAGTTGATCTGATGGATCAAGGTAAATTAGCGACCATTCGAACTTTTTCCCAATCATTTTCCAATAATCCCAACGAGAAATTCTTACTAATGATTTTATGTTCACAAGCCAAGCTAGAAAATGATAATCGGGGGATCAATGTTAAAAGAGGCCTTCGTGCCAAATGCGAAGCGGGGTGGCGGCCAGGATCTGCCCCCGTGGGTTATATCAATCGATTAACCGAAAATCGAATCGCTTATGTTGATATTGATCCGGAAAGGGCTCCAATCGTCAAAGAAATTTTTGAAAGAGTTGTGAATCAAGGCCAAAGTGGTCGAACTATCAAGTATTGGCTTGATAAAACCGGATTTAGAACTCGAGTTGGTAAACGAATGGCAATAAGCGAAGTTTATCGTGTACTAAGAAAACACTTTTATTACGGTATGTTCGAATTCCCAGAAGAAAGTGGCAAATGGTATCAAGGCAAGCATCCACCAATAATTACCAAAGAATTATTTGATCAAGCTCAAAGAATTTTGGCTGTTCCTCCTAAAGATTGGAGTAAAAAAGACTTTCCATTCAAAATGCTCCTAAAATGTGGCCAATGCGGTGCCAGTATCACCGCCGAAGAGAAATATAAAAAGTTAATTAACGGAAAATTCAAACGACATGTTTACTATCACTGTACTCGATCACTCGATTACGATTGTGACGAACCTTATATCACCGAAGACGATTTGGTCAGACAATTATTAGTCAAAATAAATGAAATTGAATTCGATCAAAAGGCAGTTGATGAAAAAATGAAGCAAGAGATTGAGCGATATCATCGGCTAAGATCTGATGTGCTTCATCAGGAAATGTTTGAGCAACAAATGGAAGTAATGGACTATCCAATCATTAAAGAAAAATCGCCTGAGCAAAGAGTTAGAGAATATGTAATTCATGTCCTCAAAACAGGCTTCTCAGAAGAAAAGCAGGAAATATTGGCATTATTCAAAACAAGGTTTATTTTGAAAGACAAACAAATTAATATTTCCCCGAGGTCAGAGATCAACCTCGGGGAATAAGGATCTAACTCTAGATCAAGTTATTACTTTTGGCACTGTTATTTTTCCAGTTTAGAGGTTGAAGATTGGAATAATGATCAGATCCACCCAATGAAGCCGGGATGATGTGGTCGATCTCCCACCCATATTCGGAGTTTCGATTACCATAGTCAACAAATCGCATTGCAGTGCCGTATTTATCGAAGCGATATTCGTTACTGACATCGACACCGTTCCTGGTGGCGGGTCCGCCCTTATTCCAAACTAATAATTTAACTTGATCACTAATTGAAATTTGAGTAAACATTTTAAAATAGAAAAAATATAAATTGCAAAATCCTCCAGAACCGATACAATGAAAGTTGAAGTGGAAAAGACGTCTGAGAAGATTTTATCTTAGGCGTCTTTTTTATTTGGATAATTTGGGCATATTTTAATTTAACCTGTAAATACGCCAGGTGTTAAGAACAAACAACATCTAACGTCAACATTAATATACATACCGCATCCCCAACTTTCAATTAGCATTAACTGTATCAGACTGCTAAGTTCGACCCAAAAACATCCCCTCGGGGACATGGGTCTGGAACCAAATTGAAGCTAAACAGGAACAACTAAAAAAATGGTTAGGGGAGTAGCATCACCTGTATTATATGGAAAAATACGGAACAACTGAAGATTGGCGGAGAGGGCACCGTTTAAATTTGGTCACTTTATTAATTTGATTCTGCCTGTATTTGCCTTAATAGTATTCAAATGACTAGGTGAAGAGTAAAATGTAGTTCATGAAAAAAGTTATAGTTGTCCCTA
>JAKAFM010000024.1 GCA_021817905.1 bacterium
TTGTAGGTTGATAGCTTATACTTTTGAGTATGGCAGAGCACCAAGAAAGAAAAAGTGGTCAAGAGGAGCGTGTTTACGTCACTAAAGAGAATACCCAGATAAAGCTGAGACAAATTGGCACGGAAGTACCATTGCCTAAAGATGTGGAACATTGGATGCATGAGGTAAAGAAAGTGGTAGGTGACCACCAGAGTTTAACGATGCGATCGGTTGGTCAAGCGGCGCCGGCAGCGACTACTACCAATTCAAAAATAACCATTCCGACTACCCGAGAAGTTTTTAGCGCAGGCTTTAAAAAGAAAGTTAACGATGTGGGGAGATGGCTATCGACATTTTTGTTTCGGATGATGAAAATTAAACATGAAGAGGTAGTTTTTAAGGACGATAATGTTTGATGCACTTATACAAGAAATTATTACTTTGGGAGTGCTGGTGGTGGTCGCTACCGTGGTGGCAGTTATTTTGGGAATTTTAGTTTACGCCATCTTACTTTGGTTTCGCTGGAAGGATCGTGAAGAAAAATCGTTGCAACTCGTCACCCTCCAAATAGTAGTGCCACAAGATAATGAGGTTAAAATCGATGCGATGGAGCCAATTATTGGGGCATTTGGAAGTTTATATAAGTCAGCCAGATTTAAGTTTCTGCAATCAACGGTGGGACAACCAAGCCTGTCGCTGGAGATAGTGGGGACGAAGAATGATATTCGATTTTACATATCATGCCCAAAAAAATATCAAGACATGATCGAAAAACAAATTTATAGTGTCTATAACGGAGCAGATGTTAAGGAGGTGGATGAACCAAATATCTTTTTTGAGGAAGGGCGGGTTGAATTTGCAATGTTGCGACTTAAGAAAAATCCTCATTTCCCTTTAAAAACGTATAAGGAAATTCCTACTGACACTATGTCATCAATTACCTCGGCAATGTCAAAACTAGGTGATAACGAATCGATTGCCATACAATTGGTTTTGTCACCTACCGATGGTTCGTGGGCAAAACTAGGAAAGGGGTTTATTTCAGGAACTAAAAAGTCAGAAGCTAATCCCGAAAAAGCCTCATATAAGGTAGATGCCCGACAATTGGAGGCGATCGATAATAAATGCAGTAAGACCGGTTTTGAAACCGTGATTCGAATTGTAGCGTGTGCAGAAAATGCGGAAATAGCCAAAATGAATTTAGGGAACGTGAAGACGGCATTTGGACAATTCGAATCACCCTGGAATAAATTAGCAAATCAAAAAATACGCCTTAAGAGTTTCTTTTTGGATGATTTTATTTACAAATATCCATTAATATGGAGCCGATCAAAGTCGGTTTTATCAACTGAGGAAATTGCCTCGATATTTCATTTACCGAACAAAACAGTGGAAACGCCAAATATTTATTGGTTGCAGGCAAAAAAAGCGCCGGCACCCGTCGATGCCCCGCAAGAAGGATTGTATATTGGGGATAATCTTTACCGCGGAGAAACTAAAAAATATTGCATCACTCAAAGTGATCGACAACGGCATTTTTATATTATTGGGCAAACCGGGGTGGGAAAATCATGGCTTTTGGCCGATATGGCTTTGCAAGATATTAAGGCAGGGCGGGGAGTTTGTTTTATTGATCCACATGATACTTTTGAAAGTATTCTGGAACGAATACCACCGGAAAGAGCGGAGGATGTCATTTATTTTGATCCCAGTGTTACCGACCGACCAATGGGTTTCAATGTGATGGAATGCGAACGTGAAGAACAGAAAGATTTTGTGACCTCGTCGATTATTAATTTGATGTACAAATTATACGATCCATACAAAACCGGGATCGTAGGACCGCGGTTTGAGCACGCAATTCGCAATATTATGTTGACGGTGATGATTGAACCGGGAGCAACGTTTATTGAAATTGTTCGTTGTTTAACTGATCCTTCGTATGTTCAACTATTACTCCCAAAACTAAAAGACCCAATGGTTAAACGATACTGGACTGACCAGATTGCCCAAACTAATGATTTTCATAAATCGGAAGTGTTGGACTATATCGTTTCCAAATTTGGACGATTTATTACCAATACGATGATGCGAAATATCATCGGCCAATCGACGTCGTCTTTTAATTTTCGAACAGCAATGGATGAGGGAAAAATATTGATCATTAATTTGGCTAAAGGTAGTATTGGAGAGGAAAATTCGGCGTTTTTGGGATTGGTGCTGATTCCCAAGATATTAATTGCAGCGATGAGTCGACAGGATGTCCCTGAAGAAAAACGACGTGATTTTTATTTGTATGTTGATGAGTTCCAAAATTTCGCTACTCAAGATTTTGCGGTAATCATGAGCGAGGCACGTAAGTACCATCTTAATTTGTGTGTCGCTAACCAATTTATTTCACAAATGGACGATGAGGTGAAGAATGCTGTCTTTGGAAACGTGGGAACGATTGCCAGTTTTCGGGTAGGTATTAATGATGCCAACTTTTTGGTTAATCAATTTAAGCCAGAATTTAACGAACATGATCTTTTAAATCTGGGGACGGGGGAAATTTATATGAAAACGATGGTAAAAGGTGTGCCCAAGCCTCCCTTCTCTCTCCAAGTAGCAGCGCTGGAAAAGAAAAAACCAGGAAATCCGGAAATGTCGGCAATGATCAAAAAGTTATCATCACTTAAGTATGGAAGGCCACGAGAAATTGTGGAGGCGGAGATTGCTAAAAGGGCAAAATTTTAAAATTATAGGACTAAAGTTCTTTTAGCTTAATGCCTTTGGACTCTTCTTTGCCATCAATTAATTCGAGGTATTTTTCGGTGGTGGAAATACGCTTGTGACCGACAATTTTGGAAACAACATCAATGGGGACACCGGATTTAAGCTGGTAGACAATGAACGTGTTACGTAAATCGTTGACCTTGACCTCTTTAATATCAGCCTTGCGAAAATAACGATTTAAAAGACTACGAATATTACGGGCTAAAAGGTGACGACCGGTTTTGGTAATAAAAACACTTTTGGAGCTGGTTTGAAACCGGCCTTCATCGAGATACTTTTTAAGGGCAGTTTTGGCGGAATTATTGAGCGGAACGGTGCGAACCGGATGGCTTTCGTAGCTGTCGACGGTAATTTCGGTTTCAGCAATATTTTCCATTTTGAGATTTTCGATTTCTTTAATGCGCAGACCGGCTTGAAGCATGAGCTCAACAATGGCGGTGGCACGGCTGTCATTGCGACAGGCATCACGAAGTGAACGATATTCGATTGGTTTTAAAATTTTAGGAAGTTCATTTTCATACTTGGGATGAGCAACTTTGGATGATGGATCAACTTCAATAACCCCCTCAGTACGTAAAAAACTAAAAAAGTTTTTGATGGAATTGAGTTTACGGGAAATTGATTTGGCAGTGTAGTTATTTTTGAGCAAATCTTTCTTAAAGTCCTCAATGTGTGAAGATTGGACGACGGTAATATCGTTGATTTGTGCACTTTTGGCAAGAAAGCCAGTTAATTGGTTTAGGTCGCCTTTGTAGGCTACAATAGTATTGGTTGACTTACCCTTCTTTTGGAGGGCTTTGACAAAAAGGTTGATGGCGGATTCGAAACTAAGGTCGGCCATAAAGTTCCAGTAATTTAGTTATAATTAAGTCTTATAATAGCATAAACAAGGATATTTGACAATAGCTATGGGAAATTTCACAAAATCACTGCAACAATGGATCATTTTTCTGTTTATGATAGCAATTATTGGGGCAAATATTACTAATAGTTTTAACCAAGTTTATACCTTATTTAGGGTTAAATCAATTGTAAACGAACAAAGGAAATCAGTTGATCAGTTACGGTTGCAACAGAAAGAGTTAGAAGAACAAGTAAAATATGCCGAAAGTAGTGAGTATATAGATCGTTCATGGCGTTACCTTATGGGCTTGGGTAGTCCAGATGATTATTGGGTGTTTTTGCCCGCGGTGCACCAGTACCAAACACTTTATCCACAAGTTAGTAACACTAAGTCAGTAACACATTGGAAAGAATGGTTACAACTAATTGTTGACCATCCGTAATGTGTGGTAAAATTCATCCTTAGAAGTTAACAACATGCGGGGTAGTGTACGGCTGCACGTGAGGCTCATAATCTCACAGGCCAGGTTCAACTCCTGGCCCCGCAACATTAATATTAAGCCCCGCGATAGCGGGGTTTTTGTTATAATTGGCGTGTTTGGCAGGGTAGCTCAGTTGGTTAGAGCACAGCATTCATAACGCTGAGGTCGTGGGTTCGATCCCCACTCCTGCTACCAGAGATTCGGGCATGTAGCTCAGCTGGTTAGAGCACCGATCTTATAAGTCGGGGGTCCAAGGTTCGAATCCTTGCATGCCTACACTAGTAATGGTTCGAAAGTTAAAAGTTAAAAGTGAACACTATTAAAACCGCGGTAGTTGTTTTGAGTCATTTTTATGGTGGACATGGATTTTCCGATCGACAGTTGCGGCGAATGAATAAAGCCTTGGAGGTTTTTAATACCCAAAAAGCTGACTATCTTATTACTACTGGTGGTTTCGGTTTTTTTAATCGATCTGAACTATCATTGGGTGAACGGAGCCGGGATTATTTTTTAACTAAAGGGGTAAATGAGAAAGCACTTTTGTTTGAAGGTAAATCGACAACCACCAAAGAAAATCTAGCAGAGATTGTTCCCCTTTTAGTGGCTAATAAAATTCAAAAAGTAGTTATCGTAACGTCAGTAGATCATATGTTGCGGGTAAAATTTTTGGCACCAAAAATACTGCCTCCGACATTAGAAATTAGCTATGTAGTTTCTGATTATCACTCGACTTTAAAAGTGACGGTGTGGGATTTTTTTTGGCACCTTGGAGGCTGGATAAAAATAGGATTAGGCATTTAGTAACTTATTGATGCCGACTTTATCACGAAAACGTTCAACTGTCTCAACAACAACTTTTCGAGCTTTATTGGTACTTTCGATTAAAATTTCTTTGGCTAATTCTGGTCTGTCTTCATAATATTTTCTTTTTTCCCGAATTGGCATGAGAAAATTATTGAGGGCGACAAATAGCTTATCTTTTACTTCTCTGTCCCCGACTTTTCCAGTAAGGTAGCGCTGTTTAAGGTCGTTAACTTCCTCATTATTGGGATTGAAAGCATCGTGATAAATAAAGATTGGGTTTCCCTCTACTTTTCCCGGATCGTCAGCGTGAATGCGGTTGGGGTCGGTATAGCAGCTATTAATTTTTTGCTTTAACGTGGCTTCATCATCGGAAAGCAAAATCGCATTATGGCCGCTTTTGCTCATTTTTAGCTTTCCATCAGTACCGACTAAACGGGCGACTCGGCCAACTTTTGCTTCAGGAATAATAAACGTTTCTCCATAAGTTTTATTAAAATCGGTGGCAATTTCTCGAGTTTGTTCAATAACTGGCAGTTGATCTTCACCAACCGGAACTAGGTTGGCATTAAAGCCTAAAATATCAGCAGCTTGTAAGATAGGGTAACAAATGAATCCTAATGAAGGATCCAGCTTTTTGTAGTTAATTTCTTCCTTAACCGAAGGGTTACGCATAGCTCTGGCATGGGTAACCATAGTTAAGAAAAAAGTATAAAGTTCAAAAGTCTCAGGAATACCTGATTCTAGGTAAAATGTTGATTTTTTTGGGTCAATACCGACGGCTAAATTATCAAGATAAACATCGTAAACATCTTGATTTATTTTTTCTGCCTTAGAAAAATCGTTGGCATAAGCATGAACATTAGCCAAAAGAATAAAAGTATCATACTGATCCTGAAGTTTGACGCGATTTTCAAGGGTACCGACATAATGGCCGATATGTAATTTTCCACTGGGGGTATCCCCCGTTAAAATGCGTGGTTTATTTTTTGTTTGATTCATAGTTATGGTTAAAGTTTAACATTTAAGATGGTCGATGAGAGTATCTCCTAAAATATCAAGGCTATCGAGAATAGTAGTATTTTTAAAACTTGTCTTATCAAAAGCCAGAGGTAGTTCGGTACACCCCAAAACAATTGCATCTAATCGATTGCTATTGATAAACAATTGAGTTAGTTTATTTAATTCCTGCTTATCATCGGATGTAATCTTGTTGTCTATTACCAGGCGAATTATTCTTTCAAGTATTTTTTGAAATGCCTCAGTGGGAATAATTGGCATTAAACCATTCTTTTCAAGACTACTTTCGTATAGATGAGTTTTAATGGTAAGAGGTGAGGCTAATATACCAACCCGCTCAAGACCTAATTGCCGGGCTTTTTGTGAAACTGCATCAATAATGGAAGGAAAGGGGGCGGTAGAAAAAGCTTGAAGGCGGGGATGCATAATATGGGCAGTATTACAGGCCATAACTACTATTGATACTTGTTGTTGATTGAAATTTTCAAGCCTTTTGCTAATAACTTGAAAGGCCGGTTCAACTTTTGTGTCATCTACAATAAAATCATCTATGGAAATGGCATTGAACAGTATTTCAGGGAATGGTAAACGATTTTCAATTACTTTTTCTAAAAAAAGTTGCAAAAAACGAGCGCCAGCAAAGGCACCCATTCCGTCAATGATACCGATTTTTTTATTTATATTTGTGTTCATAAATTATATATTTTTATAACAAGACCAAAAAAAATCCCTCAACGAGGGATTTGTTGTATTCGATTAGTAATGACGCGCTAAATCCCCCGCAAGAGCTTGCAGTTGCTTCGCCAATAGGATCGAGATTTAATTAACGTCATCGTGTCTATTGTACCATGAAATTTTGTATGGTAGGATACTTAATATTATTCATCAGGCGTAACGGCCTAAAGGAACAAAATATGGTCCACAAAAGAGCAGCATTACAAGCAACGATTAGAACTGTGGTTGGCAAAAAAGTAAAACAATTACGAAACCAGGGTTATTTACCGTCAAGTGTCTATGGTAAAGGAATGACGTCAATATCGGTTCAAATGCTACAAAAAGATGCAGAAAAAGTATTTGAGGAAGCTGGCGAATCAGCATTGGTTGATCTGACTATTGAGGGTGGTGAAACATGGCCAATACTTTTTAAGAATCCACAATATGATCCTCGAGAAGGAAATTTATTGCATGTTGACCTTCATAAGGTAAATTTGAAAGAGAAGATTACAGCGATGGTTCCTATTGAGTTAGTCGGTGTAAGTGATGCTGTTAAGGCCGGAAACGTGCTTATGGAAATTACATCCGAGGTTGAGGTCGAAGCACTACCAACTGAATTACCGGAAAAAATAATTGTTGATATTTCAAAACTGGTAGCGGTCGATGACGCAATACTAGTTTCTGACTTAGCCATCGACAGAAAACAGGTTGAAGTTAAAACAGATGCCGACCAGGTGATCGTTAAGATTGCAGCACCAAAAGAAGAAATTATTGAGGAAGTTCCCGTGGCACCAGTGGAAGTTGAAGCAACTAAGCAAAAAGCTCCTGAAGCTGAAGAGGCTGAGGCGGCTGCCGGAAAATCTGAAAAGAAGGAAGATAAGAAATCAGAGAAATAGCTATTTAAGCAATAGACTGAGCCGTTGGACATCATCATTGATGGGGTCAACGAGAGAGGCTTGTTGGAGTGAATTTTTGGCTTGGGAAAACAGATTTATTTTGACTTGCAGCTGAGCTAGCTTAATCCAATCGGTAATAGTTTTATTCTTTTTGAATTGGAGGATGTTGATTTCTTTAGCTATGTATTCCGGATAATATAAGGTTTTAAGGGCAATACTATCCTCGGGTGCTATTTTTTTATCGATGTTTTTGGCGGCGGTAATATTTTGATGGTTAAGATAATAGTGATAAAGACCAAGCCAACCTTGATATCGATTACCAACTGACCAGGAAATAAGATTTTGT
>JAKAFM010000025.1 GCA_021817905.1 bacterium
TATTGGGTAAAGGACTTGTTCAAGGTCAGGTGATTCTTTTTGCGGGCGAGCCGGGAATTGGAAAGAGCACTTTGTTAACCCAGCTGGTGGGAAAATTGGGGGGACTTTACGTGGCTGGAGAAGAATCGGCGGAGCAGATTCGATTACGGGTGGAGAGACTGGGAGTAGAAGCAGGTAAAATAGATGTTTTAGCGACTAATGATATAGATAGTAGTATTGAGTATTTAAATCGAGTACAAAATTTGTACAAATTAGTGATCGTAGACTCGATTCAAGTAATGAACACTCGGGATTTGGCAACTGGGGCGGGGAGTCCTGCACAAATTCGGGAATGTACTTTTCGATTGGTGGAGGCGGCAAAGCGGTTGGGGGTGACTATTATAATAGTAGGGCATGTGACCAAGGAGGGGGATATTGCCGGACCAAAATTGTTGGAGCATATGGTAGACACTGTTTTATATTTTGAGGGAGAGAAACAGGGAGAGCTGAGAATTCTGCGAGCTAACAAAAATCGATTTGGGCCGACCGATGAAGTAGGGATTTTTAGGATGGAGGAAAAAGGGCTGTTAGAAATGCGTAATGAAAATTTGGTATTGGCTGATAGTCAAACTCCACAAGTTGGTTCGGCGCTAACTATTTTATTGGAGGGGAGCAGACCGATGATGACGGAAATCCAAGCGTTGGTGGTAGAAAGTTTTGCGCCAATGCCGAAACGGGTATTTTCGGGAGTAGATTTTAATCGGGGTCAGCTGTTGGTTGCGGTGGCTCAGAAAGTGTTGGGAATACCACTTTATAAATATGATGTGTTTTTATCAGTGACCGGGGGAGTGCGGATTGAAGAAACGGGGGCAGACTTGGCAATAGTGGCGGCAATATGGTCGAGTTTTAAAGAAAAAGCCTTGTTGGGGAAGGGTGTTTATGTTGGAGAGGTAAGTTTGTTGGGAGAAGTAAAGGTAGTCAAAGGAATGGAAAAAAGAAGAAAAGAGGCGGAGGGGTTGGGAAGAAAATTGGTGGTGATGAAGACGATCAGAGAATTAAAAAATTCTTTTTGAGTAGACTGGCCGATTAAAGACTTGAAAGGCTGATGTTTAGGATACCAACGGCACTGATGACGGCGATGATGGCCAGTCCCAATAATAAGAGCCTTGCGATGATGGTCATACATTAATAATAGTTGGTTTTTTTGAAGTTTCAATAACTTATCCACATGATGTTGGAAAGTATATTTTTGGCATGTTTTAAAGCTGAATTACTATGTAATAAATATTATGGGAGAGGTATTTTTTTAAACTTGTTTTATATAGGATATAGACTCGCTGCACATGCAGTGATATAAATAACTTAATGAAGTTACTGGAGCTGTTCAAAACCCTGATAGCAGGAAAGAAGTGGAAGAAAAAGGAGTCCTGGGCAAAGACACAAATCAAGGGGATAGCACAGCTTCGGGGAAGACTTATTTTATAGAGAATAGGGAGAAAAGAACAAATCCGTCTGAGACGGGTTGTGTCTTTGAGCAAATTTTCATCGCCTGTAGGCTTGAAAATTTACGCAAAGAAACAAAAAAAGAAACATCACTCCCGATATTCTCAAAGCAGGTGGAATACGTAGAATGTTGTTTCTTGACTTAAAGATACTTTGAAGGCGTCTTGATTGCAAGATGTCAAGTTTGGGGTCTAGAAATAAGGGTAGCAGAGGGGGCAGGTCTGCTACTCTTATTTGTAGACCTTTTTTTTGGTGAGGTAGATTACTTTGGGGCTCGGTTGACAAAAGAATTAGGGGTGTTATAATTAATTGTTTCCCCAGAATAATGATGTTTTTTCCCAAAGTGTCCGTATTTATTATTAATCTTATTTCGTATGTCTCCTAAAAAAAATACAACCCCCGTCGTTGACGCGCCAAAGTTAGTTGAAACTTCAGTATCTGAGAAGCCGGTTGAAATGGTGAGTAAAAATCAAGTGATGATGGTCAAAAGCCCCACACCACCAGTTACACCGTTAGCTGGCCAATCTGTGTCTCGACCGATGGCACCAATGCGACCAGCTACTCCTTATGTTGACCCGAATGTGGAGGCAATAACCGGAGCGTTGGATATCATGCCTGACGGGCAAGGATTTGTGCGACCGAAATTTACCCCATCTCCTAAGGATGCGGTTTTGTCTTCGATGTTGATTCGACGTTGGGGTTTGCGGATGGGGGATATTGTAAGTGGATCGATGCGGGTGGCTAAAGAAGGCGAAAAATATAATGGGATGACCAGTCTGCAAAAAATTAATGGAGTGCAACTGAGTCAGCCTTTAAAACGGGTTGAGTTTCGGGATTTGGTGCCGGTTTATGCGGAAAAACAAATTAAATTGGAGACAGCAAGCGAGAATTTGTCGACGAGAATTATTGATCTTTTTTGTCCAATTGGTTTTGGTCAGCGAGGAATGGTAGTGTCACCGCCTAAGGCAGGCAAGACGACATTACTTAAGGAAATTGCTGATGGAGTAGCTAAAAATTATCCGGATGTTCACTTGATGGCAGTGTTGGTAGGCGAGCGACCCGAGGAAGTGACCGATATGCAGCGATTTATTAAAGGAGAAGTTATCGCTAGTAGTTTTGATCAGAAACCAGAGGAGCAGGCCCGGGCTGCTGAAATTGCGATTGAACGGGCGAAGCGACTGGTGGAAATGGGTAAGGATGTCTTTATGATTTTCGATTCAATTACCCGATTAGCTCGGGCTTATAACTTGGCAATTCCCGGATCAGGAAGAACATTGTCGGGGGGGTTTGATCCAGCAGCATTGTATCCTTCGAAGAAATTTTTTGGGGCGGCACGAAAGATTGAATTTGGAGGTTCATTGACGATTATTGGAACGGCGTTGGTGGATACCGGCTCTAAAATGGATGAGCTGATCTTTGAGGAATTTAAGGGTACCGGAAATATGGAATTACGACTGGAGCGGGAATTGGCTGACCGAAGAATTTTTCCCGCTTTTGACATCTTAAAATCAGGAACACGAAAAGAGGAATTTTTGCTGGATCCCAAGGTTTTGAGCCAATTAATCGGGATGCGGAGACTATTTGATGCGATGAGTAATAAGATGGAGATTACGGAAATGATTATTGAACAAATGCGGAAAACTAAAAATAATGAAGAGTTTATGATGAAAGTCGCTAAGCAGAAAGCGTAGAATAAAATGACTAATATCTAATTTTTCTAATGCTAAATATAAAAGAAGTACTACAAGACGAAGGCAAACTTGTTTCCCAGTTTAGTAAGGATCAGTTTGGTTTTTGGAGTTGGGTGGTAGATATGCTGTTGGGGTGGGCAGGTTATATAAAATCGACGTTGTCGAAGCTAATGTATCGGCAACGGGGACGTTTTTCACAATCATTTGTGAATGTGGGAATGGCAACTTTGGCATTTGTAGCAATGTTGTTTTCGGGGAAGATTGAATCTATTATCGTGTCGGCAAATAACAAAGAAAGTCAAAATAATTTGATGGTGCTTAATGCCAATAATGATGCTACGGTAACGTTGATATCAGACGCGAATAAGGGGGATATTACTGAATATCGGGTGGTTGAGGGTGATACGGTGAGCAGTATTGCTTTGAAATTTGGGGTTAGTATTGACACAATAATGTGGCAAAATAATTTAAAGACAGTAGATGCTATCAAGGTGGGTCAATTGTTGGAAATATTGCCGATTACGGGAGTGGAACATAAAGTAAAGCGAGGAGAGACAATTTATTCGATTGCGAAGTATTACAACGTGGATGCTCAAAATATCATTGATTACCCTTTTAATACGTTTACTAATGATGAGACATATTCGTTGGCGGCCGGACAAACTTTGTTAGTACCTGATGGTATTAAACCTTCTGAAGTCATTATTGATACTTTGCGTTACTCGGTGAAGAGTGTGGCTCCAGCAGTTCCAGGAGTGGTGGGAGAAGGGCAGTTTAACTGGCCAACGGTGGGTATTATTTCGCAAAAATTTTCTTGGTACCATTCGGGAGTGGATATTGCTAATCGAAGTGGCCCGAGTGTTTTGGCTGCGGCTTCAGGGACGGTGATTACAGCTGGATGGAACCCGGGAGGTTATGGTAATTATGTGATTATTGATCATGGAAATGGTTATCATACGCTTTATGGTCACATGGTGACGGGGTCGATTATCGTGAAGGTGGGTCAGGTGGTGAAGCAAGGTCAAAAAATTGGACAAATGGGGTCGACGGGTCGGTCAACGGGAACGCATTTACATTTTGAAATCCGGAAAGCGAGCGGGGGATTTATTGATCCGCTGACCATGTTAAAGTAGGTGGGCGGACATAGTGCGGGGAAAGAAGTATTTGACGACTGGTAATTAGGTAAGGATTTCTAGTATAGTTCTTACATGCAAAAGCTTTTACGGTATTACGTCAGACTATTTTTAGTACTATTACCATTGTTTTTCTTTCCCTTGTCAACCGATGCTTACGGGGCGGTTAAGGGTGTCTTTTTGGTGGTAGGAGCAGTGATTGGCTTGGGGTTGTGGACGATTCAAGTGGTGGTTGAGAAAAAGGTGGAAGTAAAAGTTTCTCCCTGGTTGTGGTTGTGGGTGTTGTGGGGGTTGTGGTCGATACTTTCATGGACGAAGTTGCCTCTTGGAGTGCAATCAAAGTCGTGGTTTCAGGGGTTGGGTTTGGGAACAATGGTAGCTTTGGCTGCCTGGAGTTGGTTATTTACCCAAGTGAATGAAAAAGGTGAGGGGCAAAAGCAGGCGCTTTGGTTGAGCGTGGGAGCGGTTGTTTTGGTTGTTTTGTCATTGGTCGTTTTCCTTATACCAGTGTCGCGCTTACCGCTTTTATTACCAAAGACTAATCCCTTGATTACGATATCGTCACTGTGGTCATTGTCGGGAACGATAATAACTGAATTAGTGTTATTTTTGTTGTTATTGGGTTGGTGGCTGATTACTATGATTAAGCGTTATCAGAAAGGTGAGTCGTATTTGGTAAGTGCGGTATTGACAGCGGTGATGGGATTGGGGGTGTTTTTGGATAGCTATCGATTGCTCAAATCCGGAGTGATATGGCTTGACTTAGGAAGTTCGTGGGTGATAGCTGTAGAGGCCTTTAAGCAAAGTCCGTTGTGGGGGGTAGGTTTGGGTAACTTTACTCGTGCTTTTGAAGCTTTTCGACCGACTAGTTTTAATCTGACCCCTCTTTGGGCACAAGGTGAACCGACAGGATCAGGTCTGGGAATTTTACATATCTGGACTGAGTTGGGTATCGTTGGCTTGGGTTTGATGGTGGCGGCGTTGTTAATGGTGTTGCGAGGTCTGCGAAAAGGTTGGAGATGGGTGTTGTTGTTGGTTGTGATGTTGGTGTCGTTGTGGTTGCCCTTGCAGTTATTGAGTATGATATTGATTGTTTGGTTGGGGTCGGTATTATTTGATCGTCGAGAACAGCGGTTGGTATTGTTGATGGGAGAGGGAGGACTTAATATCTTGCCGGGAATTGTGGGATTGTTGTTGGTGGTTGGCTTGGGGGTGGTGGGATATAAGGGAGTAGAAGCAGTGCGAGCTAACTATTATTATTATCAATCATTGTTGGCTGCCAGCAAGAATGATGGTGGTGGAGTCTATCAATGGCAGATTAAAGCTATTGGGGTCGATCCTAATATGCCAGAATATCGCCGAGCATATTCACAGACTAACCTGGCATTGGCAACGGTACTTTTATCGCAGAAAGAGTTGAATGATACTGATAAACAGAAAGTATCGGTGTTGTTACAACAGTCAGTACGTGAGGCAAAAGCGGCAGTAGCTCTTGATGGTTCAAATGCTGCTTATTGGGCAAATTTGGCAGCAATTTATCGAAGTATTGTGGGAGTGGTTGATGGTGCTCCAGATTGGGCAATGCAGGCTTATCAACAGGCAGTGGCATTGGATCCGGTTAACCCATTGGTGCGATTGGATATGGGAGGACTGTATTATGCGGCAGGTAATTACGATCAAGCGGACAGAACTTTTGAACAAGTGGTATTGGCAAAGCAGGATTTGGCAAATGCCTGGTATAACTGGGCGTATTCAGCTAAACAATTGAATAAACTGGCGGATGCGGTCCAACGGTTGGATCAGGCGGTGGCGTTAGTATCGCCGACATCAGGTGATTATGATAAAGCAACTAAAGAGTTGAGTGCTTGGAAAGCAGAGTTTGATGCAGCAACGAAAAAAGCACAGGCAGCGGCCCAGGTGACGTTAACTCCGACCCCGACTCCGACAAGAACGGTTGAGTCGTTGCAATCTCCTCAACCATTGCCGACTGTTGGCAAGGAACAAAAAGTCAATGTTAAGGCGAGTGATTTTAAACCACCGGCAATCACCCCAATGGCGACCCCAACTTTATTGCCGACTCCAGCACCGACCGGGGCAGGTGGGCCATAAAAAAACTCCTCAACAAAACCCTTTCTCCGATGTCCGTCGGAGCCTTCTTTAAAACAGAATCCCTCTAAATCTCCCTGGAAGTAAAACCCCTCCTTGATCCTCCCCTTGACAGGGGAGGAAATGGAAATGGTTTATCATTAAT